>NZ_JAAOQS010000052.1:0-61829 GCF_011603105.1 Rhodococcus sp. A14
ACACCCGCCCCGCCGCCCGCCGGTACTTCAACGTCGACGCCGAATCCATCGTCGTCGCCGTGCTGTCCGCCCTCGCCGGCGAAGGCACCCTCGACCGCTCCAAGGCCGTCGAGGCCGCCAGCCGGTACCGCATCGACGACGTCCGCGCCGCGGCCGTCTCCTACACGGATACCGGTAGCGCGTAACGCCGACATCCTCACCCACCGCCGCCCGTGTGTCCGTCGGACAACACGGGCGGCGGTGGGCGTAGGTTCTTGACTATGGTCGAGCAGAGTCCGTTGGTCTCCCGCAGACGACAAACCCGGGATCCGTTGCCCGACGCACTGTTGCGTCGCGTCAAACAGTTCTCCGGTCGCCTCTCGACCGAGGCCGTCACGACGATGCAGGATCAACTGCCGTTCTTCGACGACCTCGACGCCGCTCAACGCTCCAACGTGCAGTTGCTGGTTCAGACGGCGGTCGTCAACTTCCTCGAGTGGCTCAAGAATCCGGACAGTGACATCCGGTTCAGCCTGGACGCGTTCCAGGTAATTCCGCAGGATCTCGCGCGCAGGCTCACCCTCAGCCAGACGGTGGACATGGTCCGCGTGGCGATGGAGTTCTTCGAGCAGTGGCTCCCGGCGCTCGCCCGCAACGACCAGCAACTGATCGCCCTCACCGAGGCCGTCCTCCGTTACGGTCGCGAACTGGGTTTCGCGGCCGCCTCGGTGTACGCGAGTGCCGCGGAGTCCCGCGGCGCCTGGGACACCCGGCTCGAGGCACTGGTGGTCGACGCTGTGGTCCGTGGCGACACGGGCTCGGACATGTTGTCGCGGGCGGCGACCCTCAACTGGGACGCCACCGCTCCCGCCACCGTCATCGTGGGCACTCCCCCCGAGGACGAACGGGTCTCCGTGGTCGGCACGGTCCACACCATCGCGCAGAAACACGGCCGCGCCGCCCTCGCCGTGGTGCAGGGTTCGCGGCTCGTGATGGTCGTCAGCGGCGAACTCCAGGAGGGGTCGGGGCACTCGAGCTTCATGACCGACCTGCTCGGCAAGTTCTCGGACGAGCCGGTGATCATCGGGCCGACCACGCCGACGCTGGGCGCGGCGCACTTCAGTGCCGTCGAGGCGCTCGCCGCGATGCAGGCGGTCGCCGGCTGGCGGGGAGCCCCTCGGCCCGTCCACGCCGCCGAGTTGCTACCCGAGCGCGCACTGCTCGGGGACAACGCCGCGGTCACCGCTCTGAACGACCATCTGGTCGCGCCACTGGCGGCCGCCGGAGGTGTTCTCACCGACACTTTGGACGCATATCTCGACTGTGGAGGTGCGGTTGAGACTTGTGCCCGGCAGCTGTTTGTTCATCCAAATACTGTGCGGTATCGACTCAAGAGAATCGCCGAAGTCACCGGTCGCGATCCGACGAATCCACGGGATGCGTATGTACTCAGAGTGGCTGCCACAGTGGGTCGATTGACACATTCCCATAACGAACCCATATCACGTTTAACACCAGTCACACCCTTCCCATTCGGAGAAGCAGGGCTGTAACGAACGTCTGTCCAGATTCGATGCGAGGACCCCACGTGCAATTTTGTGGGAACCCAACAAATCCGCCGACAAAGGTTCATCCGCAACGACATCTCGCAGCACGCCGTTGACGGTGTTCTCTTGAAGAGTGATTTCGTTGCTCGCCCCGGGTCAGGGCTCTCAGACTCCCGGCATGCTCATCCCTTGGTTGGAGCTGCCGGGTTCTCATGACCGTGTCGCACTGTGGTCGAAGGCTGCCGGCCTCGACCTCGTCCGCCTCGGTACCACCGCGACAGCGGAGGAGATCACCGACACGTCGGTGACTCAGCCTCTCGTCGTGGCCGCCGCACTCCTCGCCTTCGAGGAACTCGACGCGCGTGGCCTGGTTCCCGCGGACACCATCGCGGCCGGGCACTCGGTCGGTGAACTCGCCGCAGCCGCCGTCGCCGGAGTCCTCTCCGCCGACGATGCCGTCGCCCTCGCCGCCGTCCGCGGCGCAGAGATGGCCAAGGCCTGCGCACTCGAACCGACCGGCATGTCCGCGGTCCTCGGGGGCGACGAGGCCGAGGTGCTCGCCCGCCTCGACGAACTGGGCCTCGAGCCGGCCAACCGCAATGCGGCGGGCCAGATCGTCGCGGCAGGTCTGCTGTCGGCGCTCGAGGAACTCGCGGCCAACCAGCCGGAGAAGGCGCGGGTGCGCGCACTTCCCGTCGCAGGCGCGTTCCACACCCGGTTCATGGCTCCCGCGCAGGAGGCCGTCACCGAGGCTGCGTCCAAGATCACACCGGGTGAACCCACCCGCACTCTGCTCTCCAACGCCGACGGCGCACCGGTCGCATCCGGAGCCGACGCACTGACTAAACTGGCCGCGCAGGTAACCCGACCTGTGCGTTGGGACCTGTGCACCGCAAGCCTGCGGACCGCTCAGGTCTCCGCGATTGCGGAACTTCCACCAGCCGGAACCCTCGTCGGTATCGCCAAGCGTGAAATGCGCGGTACGCCGACTCTGGCACTCAAGACCCCGGGGGATATCTCCGCGCTAGCCGAACTGACAGAACTCGGCTAGTTTGCTGCGCGCACCTCGGTGCGTGCAGGGCCCGCAGGCGCGGCCGATGGGGACGTGCCTGCACAACTCCAGATACATCTACACCGAATCAGAAGGGAGCCACTCAGTGGCCGCCACCCAGGAAGACATCATCGCCGGACTCGCGGAGATCATCGAGGAGGTCACCGGTATTGAGCCGTCCGAGGTGACCATCGAAAAGTCTTTCGTCGACGACCTCGACATCGACTCCCTCTCCATGGTTGAGATCGCCGTCCAGACCGAGGACAAGTACGGCGTGAAGATCCCCGACGAGGATCTCGCCGGACTGCGCACCGTCGGTGACGCCGTGTCCTACATCCAGAAGCTCGAAGCAGAAGGTGGCGCCGACGCGGAGGCCGTGAAGGCGAAGCTCGAAGCTGCCAAGAACGACGAGGAGTGAGCTCAGCCGTGACTTCCGCCTCGACCAACGGGAAGCAGTTCCCCAACATCGTCGTCACCAGCCTCGCGGCCACGACGTCGATCGCTGGTGACGTGGATGCCACGTGGAAGGGCCTGTTGGCCGGCGAGAGCGGCATCGACACCATCCGGGAAGCCTTCGTCACGGAGAACGACCTTCCGGTGACGATCGGCGGCAAGCTCAAGGTGTCGCCCGACGAGTCGCTGTCCCGGGTCGAGATCCGCCGGATGAGCTTCGTCGAGCGGCTGGCGCTCGTCCTGGGCCGTCAGGTCTGGGAGAACGCCGGCAGCCCGGAGGTCGACAAGGATCGCCTCGGCGTCGTCATCGGCACCGGACTGGGCGGCGGCGAAGCTCTGATCGACGCCGTCGAGAAGATGAAGGCCGGTGGGTACCGCAAGGTGTCGCCGTTCGCCGTCCAGATGGTGATGCCCAACGGTCCGTCGGCCACCGTCGGACTCGAGCTCGGGGCCCGCGCCGGAGTGATCACTCCCGTGTCGGCCTGCTCCTCGGGTTCCGAGGCCATCGCCCATGCGTACCGCATGCTGGTGATGGGTGACGCGGACATCATCGTCGCCGGTGGTGTGGAGGGATACCTCGACGCCGTGCCGATCGCGAGCTTCGCGATGATGCGCGCGCTGAGCACCCGCAACGACGATCCGAAGGCGGCTTCGCGGCCGTTCGACAAGGATCGTGACGGCTTCGTGTTCGGTGAGGCCGGAGCGATGATGGTCCTCGAAACCGAGGAGCACGCCAAGGCTCGCGGTGCCACCATCCACGCCCGTCTGCTGGGCGCGGGAATCACCTCCGACGGGTTCCACATCGTCGCTCCCGACCCTTCGGGTTCGGGCGCTGCGCGGGCCATGACGAGGGCGATCGAGACTGCTGGATTGACGAAGACGGACATCCAGCACATCAACGCGCACGCCACGGCCACGCCGATCGGTGACACGGCAGAGGCGAACGCCATCAAGGCTGCCGTCGGCAACCATGCTGCGGTGTACGCACCGAAGTCCGCGTTGGGGCACTCGATCGGCGCCGTCGGTGCGCTCGAGGCGGTGCTCACGGTCCTGAGTCTGCGTGACGGAGTCATTCCGCCCACGCTGAATCTCGAGAATCAGGATCCAGAGATCGACCTGGATGTCGTCAAGGGCGAAGCCCGTTACGGCGAGATCGATTTCGCGATCAACAACTCGTTTGGTTTCGGTGGGCACAATGTCGCGCTCGCCTTCGGCCGGGCCTGACAGCCGGTCCTGCTAGATCGCGGGTGGAGACCCCTTCTCTGAAGGGGTCTCCACCCATCGACAGCCCACCCGGGCCCGCCACAAGGAGGACGCGATGACAATCTTGGCACCCGCGACTAAGTCCGATGCGTCGATCGATCCGCGCGATCCCCTTGCGCGCCTGGAGAAGCTGTTCGACGCCGGGACAGTCGTCCCACTCCATCCGCGGGACAAGTCCGGTGTTCTGGCCGCGTCCGGCAACATCGACGGTGTCCGCACCATCGCCTACTGCTCCGATGCCACCGTCATGGGCGGCGCCATGGGCGTCGAAGGCTGCAAGCACATCGTGACGGCGATCGATACCGCCCTCGAGGAAGACGCCCCGATCGTGGGTCTCTGGCACTCGGGTGGCGCGCGTCTCGCCGAGGGCGTCGAGGCCCTGCACGCGGTCGGACTGGTCTTCGAGGCCATGGTCCGCGCGTCCGGCCGCGTCCCACAGATTTCCGTCGTCCTCGGCTTCGCAGCCGGCGGTGCGGCGTACGGTCCCGCGCTGACCGACATCGTGATCATGGCGCCGGAGGCCCGCGTCTTCGTCACCGGACCGGACGTGGTCCGCAGTGTCACCGGTGAGCAGGTCGACATGGTGTCCCTCGGCGGTCCCGACACGCACACGAAGAAGTCGGGTGTAGCGCACATCGCCGCCCACGACGAGGGCGACGCCCTGCACCGGGCACGCCGCCTGGTGTCGATGTTCTGCGAACAGGGCGAGTTCGATCAGGCCGCGGCCGCGCACGGCGACACCGATCTCCGCGCGCTCATGCCCGAGTCGGCGAAGCGCGCCTACGACGTCCGTCCGATCGTTCACGAACTTCTCGACAACGTCGAGGGCGAGTCGAGTTTCGAGGAACTGCAGGGCAATTACGCCCGCAGCATCGTCACCGGTCTCGGCCGCCTCGGTGGCCGCACCGTCGGTGTCATCGCCAACAACCCGCTCCGCCTGGGTGGCTGCCTGAACTCGGAGAGTGCCGAGAAGTCAGCTCGTTTCGTCCGGCTGTGCAACGCATTCGGCATCCCGCTCGTGGTGATCGTGGACGTTCCCGGATACCTCCCCGGAGTGAGCATGGAATGGGAAGGCGTCGTACGCCGCGGGGCCAAGCTCCTCCACGCGTTCGCCGAAGCCACCGTCCCCCGCGTGACCGTCGTGACCCGCAAGATCTACGGCGGCGCCTACATCGCCATGAACTCCCGCGCGCTCGGCGCCACCGCCGTCTACGCATGGCCCGATGCCGAGGTCGCTGTCATGGGCGCCAAGGCCGCCGTCGGCATCCTGCACAAGCGCGCCCTGGCCGCAGCGCCGGAAGAAGAGCGCGAGGCCCTGCACGAGCGTCTGGCCGTCGAACACGAGAGCATCGCCGGGGGCGTCGACCGTGCCGTCGCGATCGGGGTGGTGGACGAGGAGATCGATCCCGCCAAGACGCGCAGTGTCATCACCGCAGCCCTCGCCGCCGCTCCCGCCTGCCGCGGCGACCACAAGAACATCCCGCTGTGATCTGAGCTCTGGTCGAGAGAAGGCCCCCGCCGGTGTTGTGGCGGGGGCCTTTTCGCGTTCGTGAGCGGGGTGTCAGCCGACGTCCCGGCGCAGCCAGGTGACCTCGGCGCCTTCTCCGCCGCTGCGGAACGGCTCGAGAGCCTCGTCCCAGGCGGTTCCGAGTGCGTACTCCAGTTCGGCGGCGATGTCGCCCCCCGCTTGCATCAGTGCCCGCAGGCGCATCTCCCCCACGACGACATCGCCGTTCGCGCTGGTGGACCCGTGCCACAGACCCATGCCGGGCACGTGACTGTACCGTTCACCGTCCACGCCCTCACTGGCGTCCTCGGTGACCTCGAACCGCAGCATCGGCCAGGCGCGGAGTGCGTTGACCAGGCGCGAGGCGGTGCCCACAGGCCCTACCCAGCTGGTGGTCGCGCGCAGAACGCCGTTGGAGGCCGGCTGCGAGGTCCATTTCAGGTTGGCTCGGCAGTCGAGGGTCGCGGTCAACGCCCATTCGATATGGGGGCACAACGCGGCGGGCGACGAGTGGATGTAGACAACACCAGCCGTCGCGTCCGCGAACTGATTCAATGCGCGCACTCGAGCCTCCTGCTTCGACGAGGGACGTCTTCCCCAACGGCCTCAGTCGGTGTGTGCAGCACGCTCGGTTGACCAGTGTGCCTTGTGATGCCTGTGTTGCGCCAGTGATTCGAGCAATCGGTGTGTCATCGTCCTCTGCGTTCCGCGAGGATACCGTCGCTCAGCTCGGTCCACAGGGGCTTGGCCCAGTCGCCGAAATCCCGGTCCGTCAACGCGACGCACGCCAGTCCGGCGGCGGGATCGACCCACAGGAAGGTGCCGGACTGCCCGAAGTGGCCGAACGTCTGCGGCGAGTTACCGGTGCCCGTCCAATGCGGGCTCTTGCCCGAACGGATCTCGAACCCCAGACCCCAGTCGTTGGGCCGCTGTGAGCCGTATCCGGGCAGGATTCCGTCCAGGCCGGGAAACTGCACGGATGTGGCGTCCGTGAACGTCTGAGGCGAAATGAGGGCCGGGCGGAACAGTTCCGCAGCGAACCGGCCGAGATCGCCCGCCGACGCCTGCGCGCCGTGGCCGGCGGGCCCGACGAGAGCGGACCCGCCCATCGAGAGCGGGGCGAAGACGGATTCCGCGACGTAGTCGGCGAAATCGATCGACGTCTCGGCGGTGAGGAAGTCGGCGAGCACCTCGTAGCCGGCGCTCGAGTAGATCCGCTTACGCTCCGGTGCCGTCTGCACACGATTCGCGTCGAACGCGAGACCCGACGCGTGCGCCAGCAGGTGACGCACGGTCGAGCCCTCCGGACCTGCGGGCTGGTCGAGTTCGACGGCCCCCTCCTCGGTGGCCACCAGGACTGCGTACGCGCAGAGCAGTTTGGTCACCGAGGCCAGGGGGAAGACGCGCTGCTGGTCGCCGTACTCGCCGAGCACCCCTTCGTCGCGCGACAGGACCACCGCCGCAGCGTTGTCCACGGGCCATCGGGCAATCTGATCGAGACTCTGCACCCGGTCAGCCTACGAGAGCGGCCCGCGGTCGGCTGCGGCGAGCCGTCACCAGTCGGCTTCGGTGTACCGGATGACGCCGCGAATGTTCTTGCCGTCGAGCATGTCCTGATACCCGTCGTTGACACCTTCGAGGGTGTAGGTGCGGGTGATCATGTCGTCGAGGTTCAGCTGCCCCGACTTGTACATGGCCAGCAGGTTGGGGATCTCGACCCGGGCGTTTCCGCCGCCGAAGATGGTGCCCTTCAGGTCCTTCTGCAGCATCGAGAAGAGGAACAGGTTCAGCTTGACGTCCATGTCGGTCATCGCGCCCATGGCCGTGACGACGCACGTGCCGAACTTGCTGGTGAGCAACAGTGCTTCCTCGACGTATTCGCCGTGCATCTCCCCGACCGTGATGATCGTCTTCTGTGCCATCAACCCGTTGGTGAGCGCGATGATCGGCTCGATTGCGGCCGCGGCACTCTCGAACGCGTGGGTGGCCCCGAACTTCAGCGCCTGTTCCCGCTTCCACGGCACCGGGTCGATGGCGAAGATCTGACGCGCCCCGGACGCGACTGCGCCCTGCAGTGCGCTCATGCCGACGCCGCCGACGCCCATGATGACGACGGATTCGCCGGGCTTCACCTCTGCCATCCGCGTGGCCGAACCCCACCCGGTGGGAACGCCGCAGCCGACGAGGGCGGCGACGTCGAACGGAATGTCCTTGTCGATCTTCACGACCGACGTCTCGTGCACGACCATGTACGGCGAGAACGTCCCGAGGAGACACATGGGGATGACGTTTTCGCCGCGCGCGTGGATGCGGAAGGTGCCGTCGCTGATCGCCAGCCCGCTCAGAAGTCCCATCCCGAGGTCACAGAGATTCTGGTGTCCCGCCGAGCACGCCGGACAGCGCCCGCAGGCAGGCACGAACGACAGCACGACGTGGTCGCCGACTTCGAGGTCCTTCACCTCCGGCCCCAGCTTGGTGATGACGCCGGACCCTTCGTGCCCGCCCATCACCGGGAAGGAGGCCATCGGCATCGAACCGGTGACGATGTGGTGGTCGGAGTGGCACATTCCGGCGGCTTCCATGCGAATCTGCACCTCGCCCGCGACCGGATCGCCGATCTCGATCTCCTCGACCGACCACGGCTCGTTCAGGCCCCACAGGATCGCACCCTTGGTCTTCATGTGACTCCCAACCCTTCATTCATGTCTGCGCATCTGCTGATGTGACGATAGACACAAACGGGCTGAATTGGAACACGTTCTACCGAATCGGGTCCGGGAATCCGAAACTGTTACCCCGACACGTCGTGGAGGTGATGGATCGGATCGTGGACGAAATACTTGGCCAGCGACTCCACCGTGAACGACGCGCCGTCACTCCGCCGCCCGGTCCGCACCCGGAATTCCGGCGCGACGGCTTCGAAGTCGTCCGCCGCCGCCGCACCGGCCGCACGCAGCTCGGCGTCCACGACGGCCGGATCCTGCTCGTTGTAGCGCTCGGCGACCGCGGTCTCGTCCTGATCCCAGTTCGGGAACAGTGGATCCGTCTCGTCGAGCATGAGCCGGAGCCGGACGTCGAAGATCCGGAACACGTCGCGAACGTGTGCGGCGTACTCGCGCGCCGACCACGTCTGCTCGTCCGGCCGGACTGTCACGTCGGGGCGGGTGAGGACCGGCGACCATGCCTCCACGTTCACCCGGACCAGCGCCGGAATGTCCTCGTACCGGGTTGCCGCCGAGTCGAACCCGCAGTCGGGACACGCCCGGTCGAGGACCCAGGTCCAGTTCTTCGTGTCGGGAGTGATCGCCATGGCCGTCATCGTAGAGCGACCACAGATCCCGACGTGCGAGTGCCGCCCACCGGTACGGTCGCGAGCATGCACGCCACCTTCCTCGGTGTTTCCACGATCCTGTTGTCCGACGGCGAGACATCGCTGATGACCGACGGGTTCTTCTCCAGACCGCCGCTCCTGCGATCGGTACTCCGTCCGCTGCGCCCCGACGGTGCCGCCGTCGACCGCGCCCTCACGCGAACCCGAACCGACCGCCTCGCCGCCGTCCTCGTCGCGCACTCGCACTACGACCACGCGATGGACTCCCCGACGGTGGCGCAGCGCACCGGTGCGGAGCTCGTCGGTTCGCCGTCGACGCGTCACATCGCCGAAGGTTATGGGTTCGCGATGGACCGGTTCCGAACGATCCAGGTGCGAACTCCCCTGAGATACGGCGCATACGAGGTGACGGCGCTGCCCGCCGAGCACAGCCCCCGGGCGAAGTTCCCGGGCACGATCGAACACGCGGTGCACCCGCCGGCATCGATCGGCGAATACGCGCAGGGCGACTGCTTCTCGTTCCACTTCGCGCACCCCGACGGCCGCGTCCTCGTCCACGCCAGCGCGAACTTCGTGCCCGGTGCGCTCGACGGATACGACGCCGACACCGTCTATCTCGGCATCGGCACACTCGGCAAGCAATCCGACCAGTTCCGCCGCGACTACTGGGACGCACTCGTGACCCGGACCGGCGCACGCCGCGTGATCCCGATCCATTGGGACAACTTCTGGAAGCCACTCGACAGGCCGCTGACGCCGCTCCCCCGCTTCGCCGACAACTTCCGGCGGTCCCTGCGGTTCCTCACCGAGAAGGGCCGGTCCGAGGGTGTCGACGTGCAACTCCCCGTTGCCTGGGAACGCGTCGATCCGCTGGTGTAGTCCGAGTTCCGCTCGCTCAGAGCTTGTAACCGATCGTCCGGAGCAACGCCTTGCGGTCGGCGACGTCGGCGTCGGTCTCGACACCGGCGGGTGAGCGCCCGTCGATCACGCCGGCGATGCCCCGGCCGAGTTCCGTCTCGGCCACGATGATTTCGACGGGGTTGGCGGTGGCGCAGAAGATGCCGCACACCTCCGGCACCTGCTTCAGCGTGTTCAGGACGTTCACCGGGTAGCCGTCCTCCAGGAACACGAAGAACGAGTGTCCCGCGCCGACGGCAACAGCGTTGCGGGTGGCCAACTCGACGAGACGGTCGTCGTTGCCGGAACAGCGAACGAGGCGAGGCCCCGAGGCTTCGCAGAACGCGATACCGAACCGGAGGTGGGGGCTCACTCCCGCCAGCGCCTCGTGCACGTCCTCGACGGTCTTGATGAAGTGGGACTGTCCGACGATCACGTTCATGTCGTCGGGCTTGTCGATCGCCACGATCTGCAGGTCCACGATGGCCTCCTCGGATGCCATTCAGTCTGCCCCGCTCCGGCACGGAGAACAACGACGGAGCGGGCGTTCGACCATCGGGGATCCGCGGAAGACGGTGGGGCGGGCGGGGCTCGAACCCGCGACCAATGGATTATGAGTCCACGGCTCTAACCGACTGAGCTACCGCCCCATCGCCGCAGTTCTCGCGATCGCGGCGTGCCGATGTTACCGTGCGCCCGCCGTGGGCGCGTAGCCGGGACGAAGCCCGCCGTGACAGGACTTTTCGTGGTCGGCGGACCACATCGGTGCCCCGACGTGGACGCTGCCTCGTCACCGTGTGTGCGAACGCGTCTCCCGGGGTACGCGGGTGTGATCCGCACTGCGGAGGACCACGAGATGGGAGCAGAGTATGAGCGTCGAACGACCAGGACCGGAACCGGAAGATGCACCGGCGCTCGACGAGGGCGGCAGCGTCCGGCCGGGTGACACGCCACCGGATGCCGGCCAGACCTCGGGGTTGTCGCATCCGCAGCCGATGCCGGGCCGGACGGTGCCGATCCTCGCGTTCATCGTGGTCGGGCTACTCGTCCTCGCGGTCGCGGCCTTCTTCGTCGCCCGCGTGTTTGCGTTGTTCGACTGAGGTGACCGGCGCCGGTGCGTCTGCGACGAGTTCGTACCGTCGCCCGTACGTTTCGACGAGGGCCTCGATCGCGGCGACCACCGGCACCGACACCAGGGCGCCGACCGGGCCGAACAGTGAGGCGCCCACGATCACCGATCCGAACGCGACCGCGGGGTGGATCGAGACTGTCGCGGACGTGATGCGCGGGTGCAGCACATAGTTCTCGATCTGCTGGTAGACGGTCCCGAACACGATCACCCACACCCCGTCCATCGGCTGGGATGCCGCCGCGATGATCGCGGGGAGCGCGATCGCGAGGTAGGTGCCCAGGGTGGGGACGAACTGCGAGACGATGCCGGTCCACAGCGCCAGCGGCAGCCAGTAGGGCACGCCGATCGCCACGAGGAAGACGCCCGTGGCGACCGAACTCACCGCAGCGAGGATCAGCCGCGACACCACGTAGCCGCCGGCCTTCTCGACCGAGATCTCCCAGACCACCGAGATGACTCGCTGTTGCCGCGCCGGAAACCAGCTCGAGATCGTGCGGCGAAGCGCCGGCCCCTGCGCGGACATGTAGAAGACGAACAGCAGCAGCGTCAGCATCTGGAACACGACGCCGAGCAGCGAGGACAAGACGCCCAGAACTCCCGGCGTGAATCGCTCGGCGAGATCTCGGATGGTTTCGGGCGTGAGGTGGATGAGGTCCTCACCGGTCGCGAAGTCGGTGTCGAACACGCGATTGGACCAGTCGGTGACCGAGGACAGAGCGCCAGGCAGGGCCTTGAGGAGCTGGGCGAGTTGCTGGGCGAGCAGGGTCCCGAACAGTGCCAGGAAGCCGATCGCGAAGACGAACAGCGCGAACAGCACCAGCCCGGTGGCGGCGCCGCGCCGCAACCCCCGGCGCTCGAGCCAGTCGACGACCGGTTCGAGGGTGATACTGAACAACCACGCGAGGAACAGCAATTCCAGGAATCCGCGCAGGTTGACGAACAGCCATCCCGACAACTGGTAGGCGGCGACGGCCAGCAGAACGTAGAGAATCGAGGGCAGCAGCCACCGCGGGGCATCGCGCGGGCCGAAGCGCCCGATCGACCCTGTCCGCTCGGTTTCGCCGCCGTCCTCGCTCATCGCACACCCCGCGGTCGATTGCTGCCGATACAGCGGGAATGTACTCGTCCGGGAGGGCGCACCGATCCGAATTGGCCGGGCGCAGCAGAAAACCCCGCCCGGATCAACCGGACGGGGTTTCGATGCTCCCCCGGCTGGACTCGAACCAGCAACCGTCCGATTAACAGTCGGAAGCTCTGCCAATTGAGCTACAGGGGATTATTCTGCTGTGCTTCGCCGTTCCCGGCGATGCGAGAGAAACTGTAGCGCATAGCCCCACCCCAGTACCAAATCGCCTGCCTGTCGACGCATCAGGCAGGATGGGTGCAGGTCGTTGTGCGTCGGGAGGAAGCGGGAATGATGCGGTTGTTGATCGGTATCGCTGCGGGGTACGTGCTGGGTACGCGAGCAGGACGTGCGCGCTACGAACAGATCAGCCGGGCCACCAAGGCCGTGGCCACCAGCCCGGCCACGAAGAAGGTGTTGCAGATGTCGCGTCAGAAGCTGTCCGACTCCCTGAACACTCAGCCGAAGCTCGAGCCCATGAGACCGCTCGACGAGGAAACGACCATCCTGGTTCCCCAGGATCAGCTCAAGAAGAAGTAGCCGGGCAGTGGCCGGTTCAGCCGGCCATCCCGTCCCGGTTGGTGTCGCCGATCGCTTGATCGAGCAGGCTGCGGCGGTACTGCTCCAGGGCGACGAGGTCGCCGAGCAGTGAATGGAACTCGTCCGACGCCGTCGCCGGTGAGATGCGCTGCAGCTTGGACTTCAGTTCCGCCACCTGCTCTCCCACCCACACCTCCTGCAGGCGTGCGATCACGCCGGAGATGTATCGCGGCACGGTGTCCTCTTCGGCGGGCAACGGCTCGACGGCGAGTTCTGACACGAGGGACGCCGCGGTGACGTCATCGACACCGCGGCTGACCGCGTCGACCCACTCGCCGCCGCCGAGTCCCGCGCTGGTGCCGCCGGACGCGATCATCGACTCACGGATCACGACGTACGTCGGATGCGTGAACGTCTCCACCGGCAGCGAGTCGAACACGGTGCCCGCGATCGACGGGTACTGCAACGCGCCTTTCAGCGCCTCGCGCTGCGCCCACAGCGTCGGATCGTTCGGCCGCGGCCGGGAGAGGCCGACCGGCAACTGCGGGGCGTCCTGGTCCTCGTCCCGGGAGGCCTTCTTCTTCAGCGGCGCAGGCAGCGACCCGCGGGTGGACGCCCGCTTGCGCGCCTCGTCCCGCACCCGCTGCCGGACGGCGGCGATGTCGTCCCAGCCCACCCAGCCGGACAGCTGGACGGCGTAGCTGTCACGCAGCGTCGCTTCCTTGATCTGGGCGACCACCGGCACGGTGCGCCGCAGCGCCTCGACCCGGCCCTCGGCGGTCTCGAGGTCGTGCTCGGTGAGGATCGACTTGACCACGAACTCGAACATCGGTGTGCGACGCGCCACCAGGTCGCGGACCGCGGCGTCACCGGACTTCTGCCTCAGCTCGCACGGGTCCATGCCCTCGGGTGCCACGGCGACGAAGGTCTGCCCGGCCATCTTCTGGTCACCCTCGAACGCCTTCATCGCCGCGGCCTGGCCGGCGGCGTCGCCGTCGAACGTGTAGATGATCTCGCCGCGAAAGTAGCTGTCGTCCATCAGCAGTCGCCGCAGCATCGCGAGGTGGTCCTCACCGAAGGCGGTGCCGCAGGCGGCGACGGCGGTCTTGACCCCGGCCAGGTGCATCGCCATGACGTCGGTATATCCCTCGACCACCACGGCCTGATGCCCCTTGGCGATGTCGCGCTTGGCGAGGTCGAGCCCGAACAGCACCTGAGACTTCTTGTACAGCATGGTTTCCGGCGTGTTGACGTACTTGCCGGGCATGGTGTCGTCGTCGAACAACTTGCGGGCGCCGAAACCGATGACGTCGCCGGACAGGTTCCGGATCGGCCAGAGCAGGCGCCGGTGGAAGCGGTCGATGTGACCACGCCGCCCGGCTTTCGACAGGCCCGCGGCCTCGAGTTCCTTGACGTCGAAACCCTTGCCCAGCAGGTGTTTCGTGAGGATGTCCCAGCCGTCGGGTGCATACCCGCACCCGAACTGCTGCGCGGCCTGCGCGTCGAAGTTCCGTTCCGTCAGGTAGTCGCGGGCCGCCTGCGCGTCGGGTTCCTGCAGGCGCGCCGAGTAGAACTCCTGCGCGGCCGCGTTGGCCGCGACCAGCCGGGAGCGGGTGCCGCGGTCGCGTTGCACCGAGGTGCCGCCGCCCTCGTACGAGATGGTGTAGTTCAACCGGTCGGCGAGCTGCTCGACGGCCTCGACGAAACTGATGTGGTCGATCTTCTGGAGGAACGAGTATACGTCGCCGCCCTCGCCGCACCCGAAGCAGTGGTAGTGCCCGTGGTTGGGCCGCACGTGGAACGACGGCGACTTCTCGTCATGGAACGGGCACAGCCCCTTCATGGAGTCGCCGCCCGCGCGCTTGAGGGAGACGTACTCCCCTACGATGTCCTCGATCCGTGTGCGCTCGCGAATGGCCGCAACGTCACGATCAGGGATTCTGCCAGCCACGGAGGACAGTCTAGGCGCTCTTCCGCGGCCCGAACTTCCGCCTCGGTGTCAGCAGTTCGACGGGGCGGGAATCCCGGCGAATCGGTCGCCGAGATAGCCGAATGCGGGACCGGCACCGAGCATGGTGGCGGTGCCGTGGTCGGCGCCCGGGATCACGTCGAACTGCACGCGCGCACCCTGTGAGCAGTACCGGGCGACGGTGTTCTGCACCGGCCCGATGGCGACGAGTGGGTCCGCGCTGCCGTGCCAGACGAACATCGGCGTCCTCGGGACTCCCGGATACAGTTCGACGCTGTTCTCGTCCATCACCGAGCGGCCGGACGGATCGGCGAGGATCCCGGGACCATTGGTGAGGTCGGGCAGCGACTTCCCCGCACCGGCGCCGAGGATCGAATCGGTGCACATGTTGCTCATCTGCGTCCGCAGGTCGAGTCCGGCGCCGTTGAGGCCGTCCCCCAGCGGTGAACGCGTCGGGTATTCCCGCTCGAGCCCGATGGCGGCCGCGAAACCCAGGCCGAACGCCTGCGAGCGGGTGGTGCCCAGGCGGTCGGCCAGTTCACCGATGTTGACCGGTGTGCCGCCCTGGGCGGCGCCCACGATGTTCAGTTCCGGGGCGTAGGTGGGTGCGAGCGCCGCGGCCCAGTTGGTCGCCATGGCGCCGCCCGAGTAGCCGGCCAGCCCGACCGGACTGCCACCGAGTCCGGCCTCCGGGAGCCGCTGCGCGGCGCGGACGCCGTCGAGGACGAGCCGGCCGCCGAGTTTCGCGGCCCCGTACGCGCTGGTCGGTCCGAGGTGATCGGGCACGGCGACGGCCCAGCCCCGCGCGAGCAGGGCGTTGAGGGCGGGCCCCTCCTGGATTCCGCCGTTGAACAGCTGGTGCGACGGCGCGCACTCGAGCCCGAGAGCGTTGACGAACGGCTGATAGGACACGAGCGGCCGGTTCGCGGGAGTGCCGCGGGGTACCAGCACCGTGGTGACTGCGGCGATGGGCGCCCCCGCGGAGTTGGTCGACTTGTACTTCACCTGCCAGGCGTCGGCGGTGGGGAAACCGGTGGCCGCGACCGGTCGGCTCGCCAGCACGTCACCGTCGGCGCGTGTCCCGACGTCGGCGGGCGCACCGTAGAACGGATCGGGGTCCGCGAACGGGTACACGGGCGCGGCCTGTGCCGCGGGTGGGGCCAGCAGGGCGGCACCGACCGCCACCGCCAGCGCTGCGGACGTCGAACCGATGATCTTGCGCACTGCAGACTTCATCCGGGCTCCCTGACCATTGGGTGCAAGCTGTCTGTAGACCTATTCGTAGCACCGCGGCGGCCGGACGGGTCCGACTTCCGACTTTGTCAGCCCCAGCTCGCCTGGGCTCCGAGACTGGACTTGTCGACGCGTTCGAGCCGGCTCTCGGTGTAGGAGGCGATCTGGTCGACGACGACCCGGACCCGTGCGGGATCGTCGGCCGCCGCGTTCCAGGCGGGAACCAGGATGGGGTCGAGACCGGCGGGTGCGGTCGCGAGCAGCCATTCCGCGACGCGGTGCACGCGGTCACGCTGGCGTGCCTGCCGCGCCCGGTGGCCGGCATCCGACATCACGTAGTTCAGTGCGAACGTCTTGAGCAGTGCCACCTCCGCCGCGACCACCGGCGGGACCACCAGGTCGGCGTCGTACCGGGCGACCGGCTTGTCGCCGTGGACGTCGCGGGTCCCGATGATCGCGGCGGTCGCGAACCGGCCGACCAGTTCGCTGGTGAGGTTCTTCAGGGCGACCGAACTGGTGAGCGTGCCGTCGTAGCTGCCCACCTCGACGACGACGGGCAGAAGACTCAACCGCGTCGCGGCCTCGACCAGTTCCTCGACGTCGAGTCCCGGGAACTCCGACGCACCGAACTCGGCGAGTGCCCGCTGGTCCACCGGATCGGCCAGTGAACGCAGATCGATGCGCCCGTCGATCACGCCGTCCTCGACGTCGTGCACGGAGTAGGCGACGTCGTCGGCCCAATCCATGACCTGAGCCTCGAGGCACTGGTGGCCGTCGGGGGCGCCCTCGCGGATCCACGCGAGCACGTCGGCGTCGTCGTCGTAGGCCCCGAACTTCGCGCCGGGGCGCGGCCGGGTCCACGGATACTTGATCGCCGCGTCCAGCGACGCGCGGGTCAGGTTGAGCCCGGCACTGCTCCCGTCGGGGTACAGCACCTTCGGTTCGAGGCTCGTGAGGATGCGCAGATTCTGGGCGTTGCCCTCGAACCCGCCGCAGCTTTCCGCAACCTCGTCGAGGGCCTTCTCCCCGTTGTGACCGTACGGTGGGTGACCGATGTCGTGCGCGAGGCCCGCGAGGTCCACCAGATCGGGATCGCAGCCGAGACCGTCGGCGATTCCGCGGCCGATCTGCGCCACCTCGATCGAGTGCGTCAACCGCGTCCGCGGAGTGTCACCGTCCCGGGGGCCCACCACCTGGGTCTTGTCCGCGAGTCGGCGGAGCGCAGCGGAGTGCTGGACGCGGGCGCGGTCCCGGGAGAAGACGGATCGGTGTTGCGCGGCCGCGATCTGGCTGCCCGGGATTCCCGCCCGTTTCGGTGCCTCGCGGACCCGGCGGGCGACGTCGTGCGCGGAGTACACGTCGCCGAGGGGTGTCGTGTGTGCTGTCATCGAATGTCTACTGTCCCGCCGTGTAGGGGAAGTCGGCCGAGAAGTGGGTGAGCTGGTACCAGATCAACGCCCCTGTCTCCCGGGCGATTCCGTGCAACTGAGATTCGCGGGTGAACACGGCGGGCCCCTGCCGGGTGGGCGCCGTCCAGGCGTCGAGTCCGGCGTCGCGTGCCATCGTCCGCGTCCGCAGCGAATGCCAGGGGTCGCTGACCAGGACCGCCGAGTCGATGCCCTGCTCCCCCATCGCCTCACTCACCGCCTCGATGCTGAGCAGGGTGTCGGACCCCTCCTCGACCGCGGTGATGCTGTCGGCGGGGACGCCGCGCGAGATCAGATAGTTCTTGCCGGACGCCGCCTCGGTGTACTCGTCGCCCTCCTGCTTGCCGCCGACCGTGATGACCTCGGGGGCCACCCCTCGCTCGTACAGCTTGTACGCCTGCTCGAGCCGGGCCTCGAACACTGACGACGGGGTTCCCGAGTACTGGGCGGCACCGAGCACGACGATCGCGTCGGCGGCTGACGTGTCGTCGATCCGCGCGACCTGCCACACCCGGACCGCGGTGCCCAGCACCAGCGCGGCGGCGAGGAGGACCACGCCGGCGATGATGCGGCGGGTCCACCGGGCCAGCGTGCCGGCGAACCCCAGGCGCGCAGGACGGCGCGGGAGGTCGTGGCGTTCGCGGCTCGGTGCAGAATTCACTCCCTGATTCTGCCAGCTGTCGCCGAACTGTCCCGATGACGACTCGCCACACCCGATAGATTTGCTGCCATGCCACTCGCACCGCGCCTCGAGCAGACGCCGTCGTCCCGCCCCCGACAGCCCCGTGCTCGGCGGTTCGCCGCCCTCGGCGCCGTCTCCGCGCTCCTGACTCTCGTGGCGATCCTGTTCTCTCCCGCGATCGCCGCGGCGGACGCACCGTTCCGTCTTCCCGGTCAGATCACGGACACCGTCGGAGTGCTCGACGCCGACCAGCAGAGCGACGTCCAGGCCGCGATCGACCAGCTGTACGACGAGCACAAGGTGCGGTTGTGGGTGGTGTACGTGCCCGACTTCAATGGTCTCGGCGCCGGTCCGTGGGCGGATCAGACTGCGCAGGCCTCCTCGCTCGGCGACCGCGACGCCCTGCTCGCGGTCGCGACGGTCGACCGCGAGTACGCCCTCATCGCGCCGGACGGACTGTCGGAGATCACCAGTGACGAGGCCGAGTCGATCCGGGTGGATGCGGTGGAACCCGCTCTGCGCGAGGAGGATTGGGCCGGAGGCGCCATCGCAGCGGCGGGCGGCCTGGGCGACGCGATGACTCCGGGCGAAGGAATGTCGGTGCGCACACTGCTGATCGGCGGCGGTGTCGTCGTCGTGGGTGCGGGGGGTGTCGTGCTGTATTCGCGGAAGAAGAAGCACGACCGCACCCGGGCCGGTGTCGAGGCGGCGCGCAGCATCAGCCCCGAGGACACCGCCGCGTTGACGGCGCTCCCGCTGCCGACCCTGGACGAGCGCGCCAAGGAGGTGCTCGTCGAGACCGACGACGCGCTGCGCACGAGCCAGGAGGAACTCGAACTGGCCCGCGGCGAATTCGGCGAGCAGGCCACGGCGTCGTTCACGGCGGCGTTCGATACGGCGAAGGCGACACTCGCGGCCGCGTTCACCGTCCGTCAGCGACTCGACGACGCGATCCCCGAGACCCCGCAGCAGCAGCGGGAAATGCTCATCGACATCATCACCTCGTGCGGGCGCGCCGACCGCGAACTCAACGAGCGGGTCCAGGAGTTCGACGGACTCCGGGACCTGCTGATCAACGCCCCCGACCGGCTCGACGCGCTCACCCGCGACATGGTCGCGCTGACCGTGCGGATCCCCGACTCCACGCAGACTCTCGCCACCCTGCAGACCGAATTCCCGGCCGCTGCACTCGCTTCCGTCGCCCACAACGTGACGATGGCGGAGGAGCGGCTCGCGTTCGCGGAACGGGCCGTGGCCGACGGCCGGGACGCGATCGCCCTGCCGCCCGGGAAGCAGGGACCGGCGGTGTCGGCGATCCGCGGAGCCGAGGGCGCCCTCGAACAGGCCCGGACGCTACTCGACGCCGTCGACCACGCCGCGGAGAACATCCGGCACGCCATCGCCACGCTGCCGGCCGCGATCGCCGACGTGGAGGCCGGGATCGCGGCCGCGGCCCAGTTCACCGAGCAGGGTGGGGACCGGCTCGCCTCGGCCCGCGCCGCGGCCGAGGCAGCACTGGCGGCGGCCCGCACCGCCGCGGACACCGACCCGCTCGGCAGCTTCACCCAGATCGTCACGGCAGACGCGGAACTCGACGCCGTCCTCGCCGAGGCGCAGGAATCCCGGCAGCAGGCCGAACGTGCGCAGCAGCGTCTCGAGCAGGACATCGTGGCCGCGCAGTCGCAGGTCACGGCGGCGTCGGACTTCATCGGCACCCGACGCGGCGCGGTGGGAGCGGACGCCCGGACCCGCCTCACCGAGGCGCAGCGGCACCTGGCGGGCGCGCAACAACTCCGCGCCACCGACGCCTCCCGCGCGCTTCAGCACGCCCAGGCCGCGGCCGGCCTGGCGGCCGACGCACTGCGCCTGGCGCAGAACGACGTGAGCCGCTGGGAGTCCCGCCAGCGCCCCGGACCCGGAAGCGGTGGCGGGAATGCCACCGGAGCGATCCTCGGCGGCATCCTGATCGACAGCATCCTACGCGGCGGATTCAGCGGCGGCGGTAATTGGGGAAGCCGGGGCTCCGGCGGCGGCCGCAGCAGCGGCCCGCGGTCCTTCGGCGGGCCGAGCAGCTCCGGCCGGATCAGTGGGGGCGGCCGATTCTGACGTCCTCCCGAGTCTTCGTCGCACTCGCCTGCGTCGCGGCCACCGCCTGCGGCGGCCTGTCGGGCTGCGCGGTCGGGAACCCGGCCGAGGACGACGCGATCCCGCTGTCCGCTGAGGCCTATCGCAGCCGGGAGGACGACGCGGCGGGTGGGCGGATTCACGTGCGGATCGCGAACACCGGCGATGCGCCCGTCGCCGTGACATCCGTGGCGTTGGACAGTCCCGGCTTCGAGGCGGCGCCCGCGACGCGGCGCGAGGTCGAACTCGGCCCCGGCAACCGGATCGATGTCGAGACCGAGTACGGCCCGGTTCGCTGCGACACGTCCCCGGAGCCGGCGTACGCCCTGATCGGTGTCGCCGATCGGGACGGCTCGCCCGTGCGGGTGCCGCTCGCCGCCCCGTACGACGTCCTCTCCCGTATTCACGACGACGACTGCGCCGCACAGGATCTGGCGCGGGCCGTGCCGGTGACACTGATCCCGGCGGCGGCTCCGCCCGAGCCGACCGCGCCCCTCCCCGCCCAGCTCGTCGTGAGCCGGGGAACCGCATCGGGCGACGTCCGGGTGGACGAGATCGGCGGCAGCGTCCTGTATGCGCTGCACGGCGCGCTGCCCGCCACCATGCGGGCGGACGAGGACCGGCTGAGCGTCGACATCACGATCGACGCGGCGCGCTGCGATCCCCATGCCCTCGCGGAAGCGAAGAAGCCCTTCGTCTTTCCGCTGTGGATCGCCGTCGGCTCCTCGGAACCGGAATACTCGCGCATCCCGGTGTCCGAGGAGAACCGGCGAATCCTGACGAACTATCTGACCGCCACCTGCGGCGCGCGCAGGTGACGGCGGATCAGGAACCGATGAGGCGCTGCGCCAGGTAACCCTCGACCTGGTCGAGCGCGACCCGCTCCTGAGCCATGGAGTCACGCTCACGCACGGTCACGGCGTGGTCCTCGAGCGTGTCGAAGTCCACGGTGATGCAGAACGGTGTGCCGATCTCGTCCTGACGGCGGTAGCGGCGGCCGATCGCGCCGGCGTCGTCGAACTCGACGTTCCAGTGCTGGCGGAGCGTCGCGGCGAGATCCTTGGCCTTCGGCGTCAGGTCCGCGTTACGCGACAGCGGCAGCACCGCGGCCTTCACCGGGGCGAGACGACGGTCCAGACGCAGCACGGTGCGCTTGTCGACGCCGCCCTTCGCGTTCGGCGCCTCGTCCTCGGTGTACGCGTCGACGAGGAACGCCATCAGCGACCGCGTGAGACCGGCTGCCGGCTCGATGACGTACGGCGTGTAGCGCTCACCGGTGGCCTGGTCGTAGTAGTTGAGATCGGTGCCGGAGTGCTTCGAGTGGGTCGACAGGTCGAAGTCGGTGCGGTTGGCCACACCTTCGAGCTCGCCCCACTCGCTGCCCTGGAAGTGGAAGCGGTACTCGATGTCGACGGTGCGCTTGGAGTAGTGCGACAGCTTGTCCTGGGCGTGCTCGTACAGGCGCAGGTTGTCCTTGTTGATGCCGAGCCCGGTGTACCAGTCCATGCGGTAGTCGATCCAGTACTGGTGCCACTCTTCGTCCTCGCCGGGCTTGACGAAGAATTCCATCTCCATCTGCTCGAACTCGCGGGTGCGGAAGATGAAGTTTCCAGGCGTGATCTCGTTGCGGAAGCTCTTGCCGATCTGGCCGATACCGAACGGCGGCTTCTTGCGCGACGTGGTGAGCACGTTCGCGAAGTTCACGAAGATGCCCTGCGCGGTCTCCGGGCGGAGGTAGTGCATGCCCTCTTCGCTCTCGACCGGGCCGAGGTACGTCTTGAGCATCATGTTGAAGTCGCGGGGCTCGGTCCACTGACCGACCGTGCCGCAGTCGGGACAGGCCACGACGTCCATCGGGACGTCGTCCGGGTTGTCGAGGCCCTTCTTCTCCGCGTAGGCCTCCTGCAGGTGGTCCTGACGGTGGCGCTTGTGACAGTTGAGGCACTCGACCAGCGGGTCGTTGAACACGCCGACGTGACCGGACGCCACCCACACCTCGCGGGGCAGGATGACCGAGGAGTCGAGGCCGACGACGTCCTCGCGGCTGGTGACCATGTTGCGCCACCACTGCTTCTTGATGTTCTCCTTGAGCTCGACGCCCAAGGGGCCGTAGTCCCAGGCCGACTTCGTGCCTCCGTAGATCTCACCGCACGGGTAGACCAGGCCACGACGCTTGGCGAGATTGACGACGGTTTCGACTTTGGACTTCGGTGCCACTCGGGTGCTCTCCATCTGGGTAATAGATGCATGGTTCACGTGCGCTTTTCGGAGCCCAGCCTATCTGCCCGACCGCGGTCGGTTCACCCACCCGGTTGACATGCGTATTCGTGCATATCAAAATGGAATCGATTTGCAATAAGGTGAGGGTGATCCTCCCGGGCCGACGGCCTCGCGGCCACGGTCCCGTCCATTGTCCGGCACACCGAAGGAGATCACTGGTGAGCGTCATCGATCCCGGGGATCTGCATCCGTTCGAGGCGGCGGCGCCCGCTCCCGTGCCGTCGAAGGAGACCCTTGCGGCGGCCGGCGACATCCTGCGCGCCCTCGCGGCCCCCGTCCGGATCGCGATCGTCCTCCAGCTCCGCGAATCGGAACGGTGCGTGCACGAACTCGTCGGGGCACTCGGAGTCACCCAGCCACTGATCAGCCAGCATCTTCGCGTGCTCAAGGCCGCGGGCGTCGTCCGCGGCGAACGCACGGGACGTGAGGTCCTCTACCGCCTGGTGGACGACCACCTCGCCCACATCGTCGTGGACGCCGTCGCGCACGCCGAGGAAGGACAGAAGCCTTGACCCAGAACACCGGCCAGCGCAAACCCGTCGTCGTGGGAGTACGCGCTACCAAGCAGCGCAGCGCCATCTCCGCGCTCCTCGACGACATCGAGGAGTTCCGGTCGGCGCAGGAACTGCACGACGAACTCCGCAAGCGCGGCGAGGGCATCGGGCTGACCACCGTCTACCGCACCCTGCAGACGCTCGCCGACGCCGGAACGGTCGACGTCCTGCGCACCGACACCGGTGAATCCGTGTACCGGCGCTGCTCGTCCGGACATCACCATCACCTGGTCTGCCGTGCCTGCGGCTACACCGTCGAGGTCGAGGGACCGACCGTCGAGCAGTGGTCGCAGTCGATCGCCGACGCCCACGGCTTCTCCGACGTCAGCCACACCATCGAGATCTTCGGCCTCTGCAAGGACTGCACCGCGACGCAGTGAGCGTCAGGGGATCAGCCCCTGCCGGGCGGTGTCCGCGCCGCTGAGCACGAGAAGCAGCATCGTGGTCAGTGCCTCGTCCTCGAGCCCGGCGGCGGGGAACGTGTAGCGCAGGATGACGTCCGCGAGCCGGCCGTGACCGAACACCGCGATCGAACCGAACTGCAGTGCGCTGTTCCGTTCCGCGACCTTCTTGTGCAGCGACGCGCTGACCGGACGATCCCAGGCCAGCACGCACGTCATCGACAGCACGTCGAGGCCCTCGGTGAGGGTCATCGCACTGATCGAGCACAGCGCCCCGGCGTACTCGAAACTCAGCGAACCGTCCTCCGCCCGGGTGACGGTGGCGAAGTGCTCGAGCGCGTCCGCCGCGCGCGCCAGCAGCGCGGGCGCCCCGTCGACGGTCATTTCACCCCACCGAACCGACGGTCACGCGACGCGTACTCGACACACGCCGCCCACAGGTCCCGGCGGTCGAAATCGGGAAACAGCTTCTCCTGATACACCATCTCGGCGTAGGCCGACTGCCAGATCAGGAAGTTGGACGTGCGCTGCTCGCCGGACGGCCGGAGGAACAGGTCCACGTCCGGCATGTCCGGCTCGTCGAGGTACCGGGCCACGGTCGCCTCGGTGATCTTCTCCGGGTCGAGTTGCCCCGCCGCGACCCGCCTGCCGATCTCCTTCGCCGCGTCCGCGATCTCCGCGCGCCCGCCGTAGTTGACGCACATCGTCAGGTTCATGACCGTATTGTGCTTCGTGAGCTCCTCGGCGATCTCGAGTTCCTTGATGACGCTGCGCCACAGCTTGGGCCGGCGGCCCGCCCACCGCACACGCACTCCCATCTCGTGCATCTCGTCGCGGCGACGGCGGATCACGTCGCGGTTGAAGCCCATCAGGAAGCGGACCTCCTCGGGGCTGCGCTTCCAGTTCTCGGTGGAGAACGCGTAGGCCGACAACCATTCGACGCCCATCTCGATGCACCCGCAGACGGCGTCCATCAACACGGCCTCGCCGCGTTCGTGGCCCGCGGTCCGGGGCAGTCCCCGCTCCTGCGCCCAGCGGCCGTTGCCGTCCATCACCAGCGCGATGTGCCGGGGCACGAGTTCGGATTGCAGGCCCGGCGGGCGAGCACCCGAGGGGTGCGGGTCCGGCAGCCGGATCTGGCGCTCGGCCCCGGAATTATGCGGGGCTCGAGGTTCGCGTCGTCGAATCACGGTCCCCATCCTGCCTGACCGAATTCTCCACCCCTACCGCCGCATGCGGTCGTGCGCGTTCGATCAGCGGGAGAGTGCGGAGTTGCCGTTCGAGGTGCCACTGCAGGTGCGCCGCGACCAGACCGCTGGCCTGCCCCCGCAACGACTCGGGCACGTCCTCCGTGCTCGCCCAGTCGCCGCGGATCAGCGCATCCATCAGGTCGAGGACACCCGGTGACGGCGTGGCGGCGCCCGGCGGCCGGCAATGGACGCACACCGCTCCCCCGGCGGCCACGTGGAATGCCCGGTGCGGTCCGGGGGCGCTGCACCGCGCGCAGTCGTCGAGGGCGGGAGCCCATCCCGCAAAACCCATGGCCCGCAACAGGAAGGCGTCGAGGATCAGCTCGCACGGGCGGTTGTGCTCGGCGACGGCCCGCAGCGCCCCGACCGTCAGGCGATGCAGTTGCGGCGCCGGAGCCCGTTCCTCACCGGCGAGACGCTCGGCGGTCTCGAGGATCGCGCACGCCGTGGTGTACCGGGAGTAGTCGTCGACGATGTCGGTCGCGAATGCGTCGACCGTCTGGACCTGGGTGACGATGTCGAGGTTGCGGCCGGGGTAGAGCTGCACGTCGATGTGCGCGAACGGCTCGAGCCGGGCACCGAACTTGGACTTCGTGCGGCGCACCCCCTTGGCGACCGCGCGCACCAGACCGTGCTGCCGGGTGAGGAGTGTGACGATACGGTCGGCCTCGCCCAGCTTGTGCTGGCGCAGGACCACCGCATTGTCTCGATACAACCTCACCGGTCCAGTCTCCCACGTCGAGGCGACCGCATTCCGCAGGCCGACCCGCGTGCGACGGTCAGGGCTCGGTGCGCCCGTCGCGCACGGCGTCGACGACGTCGCGGACTCCGTCGATGACGAGTTGCGGCTGCTCGATGTTGATGTTGTGGCCGCTGTTCGTGTTCGTGACATGCGTGGCACCCGGGACGAGTTGTGCCAGATCCGCCTGCGCCTTCGGCTGCACGGCGTCGAGGGCCGGGCCGTAGCCGGGATCGATGTCGGCGGGGAGGCTTCCGTTCGCAATGCCCTCCGCGATCTGCGGCGCCACCGAACGGTCGGCGGAGAGGACGACGAGCGGCTGGGGCCGGATCGGTTCGGCGGCGCGGATCTCGTCGAAGCTGCGGACGAAGTCGACACGCTCGAGGTCCGGGTACTCGTCGAGACTGTCCTGCTGCGGGGTGTTGAGCCGCAGGAACTCCTCGAACTGCTCCGGCGGCAGGAGTGTCTGCAACTCCTCCGACTGCGCGTCGATCAGCACCATGCCCGCCACCTCGTCGGGATGGGTGCCGGCGAAGAGTCTCGCGATCTGACCGCCGTAGGAGTGGGCGGCCAGCACGTAGGGGCCGGGGCCGGCCTCGCCGGTGGCGCCCAGCAGCGACTGGAGGTCGGCGACCGCGTCCGTGGTGGTGATCGGCTGCGGAACCGGGTCGCTGCGGCTCAATGCGTCGTCGCCCAGCACGACTCCCGGCCGGTCGTACGAGCAGACTCGGGTGAACTCGGCGACCCCGTCGAAGGCCGAGGTGCTCGCCGGATCGGCCGTCGTCGTCCACTGATCGGCACCGAACCGGAGACCGGACACGAACACGACGGTCGGTGCGCCTGTGCCCGCACACTCGAGATGGATGTGCCTACCCCCGCCGATGTCGACGGTGCCGGCGAAATTTTCGCTCGTGCCGCCGTCGTCGCTCGCTCCGCACGCGGCGACGAGCACCACGACCCCCAGAGTGGGGAGCCACCCCGACAACCGCGGCCACATCGGCACGACACACCTCGAAACCCGTTCGGAAACGCAGACCGCTTCCGGGTGATCCGTACCCCACTCTCCCCGGATCAAACCCGGACGCCGCCCGGCGTCACCTGAAACGCTGCTCGAGGTGCACCGTCACCTCCTCCCCGGCACCGTCCTTACCGATCAGCGTGCACAGTGCGATCTTCAGGGGAAGCCAGTGCGGACCTTCACCCGAGGGCATCAGGGTCGCATTGAACGGGTGGCCGTCGATGGTCCCGCCGACCTTCACCGGCCGCCGCGTTCCGAGAAGTTCAGCGGAGTCCGGCACGGTCACGTACGTCGCGAACGCCCCGTCCTTCTGGATCGGCGCCGTGAAGGTGTGCGCGAGTGGTTGCGGGGTCTTCGGTGCGGGCATTCGTGGCTCCTCCGGTCGAGTGTGATGCTGCGGTCGAAGGTAGGACTCCCGGAGCCGGGCGGAATCATCGGTCGTGAGCAGGATCACGTCGCCCAGTCACATCTGGAACCGGTACCCCATCCCGGCCTCGGTGATGAGGTGACGCGGATGGGACGGGTCGTCCTCGAGTTTGCGCCTCAGCTGCGCCAGATACACCCGCAGATAGTGGGTCTCGGTGGCGTACGCCGGCCCCCACACCTCCCGCAGCAGTTCCTTCTGTCCCACCAGCTTGCCCTTGTTGCGCACCAGCATCTCGAGCATTCCCCACTCGGTCGGTGTCAGGTGCACCTCGGTCCCCGCCCGCCGCACCGTCTTCGCCGCCAGATCGACCGTGAACGAATCCGTCTCCACCACAGGTTCACTCGTGTCGACGACCGTCGTCGCCCGGCGGGCGGCCGCACGCACCCGGGCCAGGAACTCGTCCATCCCGAACGGCTTGGTGACGTAGTCGTCGGCGCCGGCGTCGAGGGCTTCGACCTTGTCGGCGGAATCCGTCCGCGCCGACAGGACGATCACCGGTGCGGGGCACCATCCGCGGAGGCCGGCCAGCACCTCGGTGCCGTCCATGTCGGGTAGCCCGAGGTCGAGCACGATCACGTCCGGCGGCCGCTCGGCCGCGGCGCGCAGGGCGGCCGCACCGGACGCGGCCGTCACCACGTCGTACCCGCGCACGCTCAGATTGATCCGCAGGGCGCGGAGAATCTGCGGTTCGTCGTCGACGACGAGAACTCTCGTCATGAATGCTCCCCTCCCGCCCCGGCCAGCTCCACCACCATCGTCAGACCACCGCCGGGGGTGTCGGTGGCGCTGATGGTCCCGCCCATCGCGTCGACGAATCCGCGGACGACGGAGAGCCCGAGCCCGACTCCCGTGGTCGTGTCGCGGTCCCCCAGCCGCTGGAACGGGGCGAACAACTCGTCTGCCCGCCCACGCGGAATTCCCGGCCCCGTGTCGGCGACGGTGATGACGGCGCGGTCTCCCACCGCCGCGGCACCGACCCGGATCACGGAATCCTCACCGTAGCGGAGTGCGTTGTCGATCAGATTGGCGAGCACCCGCTCGAGCAGGCCCGAATCCGCCATCGCCGTGACCGTTCCGACGTCGACTTCCACCCTTTCCCGGGCCCTGGTCCCGGTCCGGCCGCCGATTCCCAGACCCACCAGCGCCCGGTGCACCACCTCGTCGAGGTACACCGGCCGCAGCGCCGGGGTCACCACTCCCGCCGCGAGACGGGAGGAGTCGAGCAGGTTGCCGACGAGAGAGGTCAGCACGTCGGCCGATTCCTCGATGGTCGCGAGCAGTTCGGCGGTGTCCTCCGGGGAGAAGTCGACGTCGTCGCTGCGCAGACTGGACGCGGCGGCCTTGACCGCGGCCAGCGGGGTCCGGAGGTCGTGGCTGACGGCGGACAGCAGCGACCGCCGCAACCGGTCGGCCTCGGCCAGCGCCTGCGCCTGACCCGCCTCCTGCGCGAGTTCGGTCTGGCGGATCATGCCCACCGCCTGGTTGGCGACAGCGAGCAGCACGCGACGGTCCCGGGCGTGCAGTTCGCTGCCGCGCAGGGCGAGCGCGTATTCCCCTTCCCCCACCTCGCAGACGGTGTCGGCGTCGTCGACGCTCACCGGTGGGTGCGGCCCGACGGACCCCACCGGACCGCGGTCCCGGTGCAGCACGCTGACCGAATCCTGGCTGTAGGTCTCGCGCACCTTCTCGAGCAGGGTGTCGAGGTCGGCGCCGCGCAGCACCGATCCGGCGAACAGTGCCAGCAACTCGGCTTCCTGCGACGCCCGGCGGGCTTCCCGCGACCGCTTGGCGGCCGCGTCGACCAGGACCGCGACGGCGACGGCCACCACGAGCAGCACGACCGTGGTGATGAAGTTGTCCGGTTCGGCGATGGTGAAGCTCCGCACCGGCGGCGTGAAGAAGTAGTTGAGGAACAGACCCGAGATCAGCGCGGAGAACGCGGCGGGGGCGACACCGCCGAGCAGCGAGACGAGCAGCACCACGATGAAGAACAGGGCCCCCTCGCCGACCAATCCGAGCCGACGGTCGACGGCACTCATCACCAGCGTGGCCACGGTCGGTACGAGGACCGCGGCGATCCAGGCGATCGCCGTGCGCGAACGGGATCCCACCGGCGACAAGCGCCTCGGGCGGTGGGATTCGCCGTGCGTCACCATGTGCACGTCGATCGACCCGGACTGTTGCACCACGCTTGCGCCGATGCCCTCGTCGAAGATCCGCGCCCACCGTGAGCGTCTCGACGTGCCCAGCACCAATTGTGTGGCGTTCGCGGTCCGGGCGAAGTCGAGCAAAGTGGTCGGGACGTCGTCGCCGACGACGCTGTGCAGACTCGCGCCGATATTCGCGGCGAGGGTCCGTACCTTGCCCATCTCCGGGGCCGAGACACCTGCGAGGCCGTCGCCGCGCACCACGTGCACGACGATCAGTTCGGCGCTGGATCTCGACGCGATCCGGCCGGCGCGGCGAACCAGCGTCTCCGATTCCGGTCCGCCCGTCACCGCGACCACCACCCGTTCCCGGGCCTCCCACGTGTCGGTGATCTTGTTCTCCGCACGATATTTCGCGAGTGCGGCATCCACCTGGTCGGCCACCCACAGCAGCGCGAGTTCGCGGAGTGCGGTGAGATTCCCTTTCCGGAAGTAGTTGCTCAGGGCCGCGTCGACTTTGTCCGCGGCATAGATGTTTCCGTGGGACAGCCTGCGGCGCAAAGCCTCCGGCGTGATGTCGACCAATTCGACCTGGGTGGCGGCGCGCACCACCTCGTCGGGAACCGTTTCCTGCTGCACCACGCCGGTGATCCGCTGGACCACGTCGTTGAGGCTTTCGAGGTGCTGGACGTTGAGCGTCGAGAGGACGTCGATCCCCGCGGCGAGGAGTATCTCCACGTCCTGCCAGCGCTTTTCGTGGACACTGCCCGGCGTGTTCGTGTGCGCGAGCTCGTCGACGAGGACCAGCGCCGGCCTGCGGGCCAGTACGGCCTCGACATCGAGTTCCCGGCCGAGCGTGCCCCGGTAGGCGATCAGCTTGGGCGGAATCAGTTCGAGGTCGCCGAGCTGCGCCGCCGTGCGGTCGCGGCCGTGGGTCTCCACCACGGCCGCGACCACGTCGCACCCCCGCTCCCGGCGGCGGTGCGCCTCACCGAGCATCGCGAACGTCTTGCCGACGCCCGGTGCGGCACCGAGATAGATGCGCAGTTCACCGCGTCGGCGTTCGATGTCCCGGCGCTCGCCGTCGGTTCCGGTACCACTCACCTCGCCATCATCCACCAGCGGTCGGGGCCGTGCACTCAGGAGCGGTCAGTCCGAGGGCCAGGTTCAGTCCGAGGACGTTCACCCGTTCCTCACCGAGGAAGCCGAGTTGCCTTCCCTCGGTGTTCTCGTCGACGAGTTGCCGGACCCGGGTCTCGCTGAGGCCGTTCTCCGCCGCCACCCTCGGCACCTGCAACGCCGCATACGCGGGGCTGATGTGCGGGTCGATGCCCGAGCCGGAACCGGTGACCGCGTCCGCCGGTACCTCGGCGGGGTCCACCCCTTCCCGGGTGGCGATCGCCGCCCGCCGGTCGGCGATGAACGTCGCCAGGATCTCGCTGCTCGGCCCCTGATTGGTGGGCAGGGCGGTAGCGGGGTCTCCCGGCGCGAACGGATCCTGATCGGCCACCGACCCGGTGACCCGGTTGTGGAAGAACGGATCCGGCTCCCCCGCCGGCACCTGCGGGTCGACACCGACCCACCGGCTCCCGACGACGCAGCCGGTGCTGTCGCGCACCGCAGACCCCTCGGCCGCTCCGGCGCCGATCCTGCTCACCCCCCACACTGCGGCGGGATAGAGCACACCGAGGACTGCTGTGAGTGCGAGCAGGACGAGTAGTCCGGCCCAGGTCTGCCGGAGCAGGCCGATGAGAAATCGCATGCGGGATCACCCAATTCCGGGAATGAGACGGACGACGAGGTCGATGAGCCAGATACCGGCGAAGGGTGTGATCACACCGCCGAGGCCGTAGATCAGCAGGTTGCGGCCCAGCAGCGTCGACGCGGACGACGGACGGTAGCGAACGCCTTTCAGCGACAACGGGATCAGCGCGACGATCACCACGGCGTTGAAGATCACCGCCGACAGGATGGCCGATTCCGGGGTGGCCAGCCGCATGATGTTCAGCGTGTCCAGCTGCGGATAGATGCCGCTGAACAGGGCGGGGAGAATCGCGAAGTATTTGGCCAGGTCGTTGGCGAGCGAGAACGTGGTGAGCGCACCGCGCGTGATGAGCAGTTGCTTGCCGATCTCGACCACCTCGATGAGCTTGGTGGGATCCGAATCGAGATCCACCATGTTCCCGGCTTCCTTCGCCGCCGACGTGCCGGTGTTCATCGCCACCCCGACATCCGCCTGGGCCAGCGCCGGAGCGTCGTTGGTGCCGTCCCCGGTCATCGCGACGAGCCGGCCGCCCTCCTGTTCCCTCCGGATCAGCGCGAGCTTGTCCTCGGGTGTCGCCTCGGCCATGAAGTCGTCGACTCCGGCCTCGGCCGCGATGGCCTTCGCCGTCAACGGGTTGTCGCCGGTGATCATCACCGTGCGAATCCCCATGGCCCGCAGTTCCGCGAACCTCTCGGCGATGCCCGGTTTCACCACGTCCGACAGCGCGATCACGCCGAGGACGGTCGCCGCGTCTCCGCGGACGGTGGCGACCACCAACGGCGTTCCCCCGGACTGCGCGATCTGGTTCACGCTGTCGGTGACCGCGGGCGCCGCGCGCCCGCCGTGCGCCTGCACCCAGGTCAGCACGGCGTCGCTCGCGCCCTTGCGGATCCGGGCGCCGTCGATGTCGAGTCCGCTCATCCGGGTCTGCGCCGTGAACGGCACGAACTCCGCTGCTCTCTCCACCTCGGACGGTGCCGGGTCCAGCCCGAAGTCGCGGGCGCACAGGTCCACGATGCTGCGACCCTCGGGGGTGCCGTCCGCGAGGCTGGACAACCGTGCGGCCGTGGCCAACTCGATCGCGGAAACCCCCGGTGCGGGATGCAAGGCCGTGGCCTGCCGGTTACCGAACGTGATGGTGCCGGTCTTGTCCATCAGCAGTGTGTCGATGTCGCCGGCGGCCTCCACCGCCCGCCCCGACATCGCCAGGACGTTCCGCTGCACCAGCCGGTCCATCCCGGCGATGCCGATGGCCGACAGCAGGGCCCCAATCGTGGTGGGGATCAGGCACACCAGCAGCGCGATCAGCTTGATCGGATCCTGCTCCTGGCCCGCGTACAGGCCCATCGGACCGATCGCGACGACGGCCAGCAGGAAGATGATCGTCAGCGACGCCAGCAGGATGTTCAGCGCGATCTCGTTCGGCGTCTTCTGCCGCGCCGCCCCCTCCACGAGGGCGATCATCCGGTCCACGAACGACTGTCCGGGGGCCGCGGTGATGCGGACGACGATCCGGTCGGAGAGCACGGTCGTGCCACCGGTGACGGCACACCGATCGCCGCCGGATTCGCGGACGACGGGCGCCGATTCGCCGGTGACGGCCGACTCGTCCACGGTCGCGATGCCGTCGACGACGTCGCCGTCGCCGGGTATCACCTCACCCGCCTCGACGACGACCCGGTCGCCGACGGTGAGTTCGGTACCCGCCACCGACTCCACCCGGCCGCTCACCGTGATCCGGTGGGCGACCGTGTCCTGCTTCACCTTCCGCAGGCTCGCCGCCTGCGCCTTGCCCCGCCCCTCCGCGACCGACTCGGCCAGATTCGCGAACAACACGGTGAACCACAACCAGGCGACGACAGCCCAGGAGAACACCGACGGGTCGGCGACGGCCATGACGGTGGTGACGACGGAACCGACGAACACCACGAACATCACCGGGTTGCGGGCGAGGTGCCGGGGGTCGAGTTTGCGCAGGGCGCCCGGTAGCGCCGTCACCAGCTGAGCGGGGCTGAAGATTCCCGCCTTCACGGGCGCCGGGTCGTGGCCGGCCTCGGGCGTCATGGTCGCCGCCCCGGTTTCCGGACGACTGGTCACGTTCACACTCATTGCAGAGCCTCCGCGATCGGTCCCAGCGCGAGGGCCGGGAAGAATGTCAACGCCGCGACGAGCACGACGGTGCCGGTGAGGAGCCCGGTGAACATCGGGCCCGCCGTCGGCAGGGTTCCGGCGCCCGCGGCGGTCTTCTTCTGCGACGCCAGGGATCCGGCGAGCGCGAGGACGAAGATGATCGGCAGGAACCGGCCGAACAGCATGCACAGGCCGAGGGCGGTCTGGAACCAGTCGCTCGTCACCGTCAGCCCGCCGAACGCACTGCCGTTGTTGTTCGAGGCCGACGCGAACGCGTACAGCACTTCCGAGAACCCGTGGATGGATCCGGGACTTCCGGGGTCGCCGCTGTTGCCCTGGTAGCCGGTGGTCGAGGACAGGATCACGGTGATCCCGGTGCCGATCAGGACCAGCGCCGGCATCACCAGCACGGACAGGGCGGCGAGCGTGATCTCCCGCTGCCGCAGCTTCTTGCCCAGGTATTCGGGTGTGCGGCCGACGAGGAGTCCGCCGACGAAGACGGCGATCAGGGCGAGGACGAGGATTCCGTAGAGCCCGGTGCCGACACCGCCGGGCGCGATCTCACCGAGCAGCATGTTGAGCAGAACGGCTCCGCCCCCGAGCGGCGACAGGCTGTCGTGCGCCGAATTCACCGCGCCCGTGGATGTTCCGGTGGTGCTCACGGCGAACAGTGCCGTACCGGGAATTCCGAAACGAACCTCCTTGCCCTCCATCATCGCGCCCGCGGCGGTGGCGGCGATGCCGCGCCGACCCGACTCCGCCGCGAGCGTGACCGCGAGGAGCGATCCCCACAGGATGCCCATCACGGCGAGCAGGGTCAGCCCCTGCTTGCGATCGCCGACCATAGTGCCGAACGTGCGGGTGAGGGAGACCGGGATCAGCAGGATCGCGAGGATCTCGACGATGTTGCTGACCGGCGTCGGGTTCTCGAACGGATGCGCCGAGTTGGCGGCGAGGATCCCGCCGCCGTTGGTGCCGAGTTCCTTGATCGCTTCCTGTGAGGCGACGGGTGCGAGCGCGTTGGTGACGGAGTTGCCGTCCAGACCGGTGGACGCGAAGCCCGGGTGGAAGGACTGGATCACGCCCTGGCTCAGCAGGATCAGTGCGATCACGAAGGAGAGCGGCAGCAGAATGCGCAGGCTGCCGCGGGTGAGGTCCACCCAGAAGTTGCCGATCTCACCGCCGCGCGACACCCGGACGAACCCGCGGATCAGCGCCACTGCGACGGCCATGCCCACCGCTGCGGACACGAAGTTCTGCACGGCGAGCCCGACCGGCTGGGTCAGGTTGCTCATCGTGGTTTCGGGCGCATACGACTGCCAGTTGGTGTTCGTCACGAACGACACGGCGGTGTTGAACGCCACCGCGGGACTGACCCCGGAGAGGTCCCCGGACAGCGGCAGCACTCCCTGGATGCGCTGCAGGGCGTAGAGGAACAGCACACTCGCCGCCGAGAATCCCAGCACGCTGCCCGCGTAGCCGTACCAGGTCTGCTCGGTGTGGGGGTTGATGCGGCACAGGCGGTACAGCACGGATTCGACGCGAAGGTGACGGCGTGATTCGTACACGCGCGCCATGTAGTCGCCCACCGGCACGTACGCGACCGCGAGTACCGCGAGGACGAAAGCGACCTGCAGTCCGGCCGCCAGGGCAGGCGTCATCAGAACCGCTCCGGGTCGATGAGCGCGATCAGGAGGTACACGACGAGCGCGGCGGCGATCGCGACGAGCGCGACCGCGAGTATTCCGGCGCCCGTCATTTCACGCGTCCGGTCTGCAGGGCACGGAGAACGAGCGCGCAACAGGCGAATCCGCCGAGGACGAGCGCGACGTAGGCCACATCGGCCATGTGAGGATCCCTCTTCGTACTGATCCTGCGGTTCAGCGCAGGCATGACACCCCACGGTTGTGGGGTGTCATGCCAGCATCACGCGCGATCTCGGCGAAAGAGGCGGCGCTGACGAAGCGCTTACGGGGCTCCTACGGCTCTTGACGCTTTCCTTACGCGGTCCGGGTCAGCCGCGACACGGACGCGGGCACGGGTGTGCCGCTCGCCACCCACGGTGCCGGGACGGGCGCACCGGCGACCGACCGCACGGGGACCACGCCGGCCCAGGCGCTGCTGGTTTCGGTGGGTTCACCCGGTGGTGCGTCCCGCACCTTGACGGTCCACTGGCCCGCCGTGATCGGGAGGGCGAGGGCGAGTGTCGCGGCGAGTTCCTTGCGCCGGTGCCCCCGGACCTCCGTGCTGCGGCCGGGGATCAGCACGTCCGACAGCGCGTTCAGTGCGTCGGCGGATTCGTCTTCGCCGAGGGTGACGAGGTTGCCCCGCACCACCGCCGAACGGTAGTTGGCGGACGAGTCGAACAGGGTGTCCGCGACGACGATTCCGTCGAGCATCGCGACGCACAGCGCCGCCGGTGCGCCCGCCGCCACCTGCCGCAACGCGCCGGCCCCGGTGGAGCCGTGCAGCAGGATCCTGTCGCCGTCGCGGGCGTAGAGCATCGGCACGGCCCACGGCAGCCCGTCGACGACGGTGGCGAGGGTGCCCATCGGGGCGGCGTCGAGGACGGCGTCGAGTTGCGCTCGTTCGGTGCGGGCACGGTCCGGGTATCTCATGATCTTGTCCACGAGACCATCCTCACCCCATGTGGATTACCCATCCAGATCCACAATCACCATTATCGGCAGACCAGTATTGTCAGGACCATGCCCCGGATCAGCCCCGAACTGCACCTGACGTTGCGGCTCCCCGACACCGACGCGCCGCTTCGGCACCGCATCGCGGAGTCGATCCTCGACGAGATCCGCGTGGGTCGCCTGCGGCCCGGCGACCCACTGCCCTCCACGCGGGCGCTGGCCGAACACCTGACGGTCGCGCGGGCGTCGGTGGTCGACGCCTACGACGAACTCTGCTCGTCCGGATACGCGAACGCCCGCGCCGGTTCCGGCACGCGGATCGCACCGGGCGCCGACGTGGCGGCCCGCGCCCACGTCGCCTCGCACACGATCACCCGAACCTCGGAGCGGGCGTCCTCCGCCGCCCCCGAGAAGCCGGCGGCGCTCTGGGATCTCACTCCGGGTCACCCCGATCCCGCCCTGATCTCCACCGTCGACTGGCGCCGGGCGTGGCGGTCGGCCGCCGCCGCGGCCGTGACGTCGGACCTCCCGGGCCCCGGCGCACACCCGGAGTTGCGACGGTCTCTCGCGGCGCATCTACGCCGCACCCGGGGGATCGCCGCGCGCCCCGACGAACTGGTGATCGTCCCCGGAGTGGGCGCTGCGCTCCGCACTCTCGTTGCCGCCGCAGGACTCGACGGCCGGGACGTGGTGTTCGAGGAGCCCGGCTACAGCCGGGCCCGCACCGTCCTCGACGGTTCGGGGGTGCGGACGCGCTGCGTGTCCGTGGACGGCGACGGCCTCGACCCCGCGCTGCTGCGTGCGTCCGACGCCGCGGCCTACTGCACGCCTGCCCATCAGTATCCGATGGGTGCCCGGATGCCGGTGGGCCGCAGGGCCCGGCTCGTGGCCGACGCCGCAGCGTCCGGAACGGTGATCATCGAGGACGACTACGACGGCGAGTTCCGCTACGACGTGTCGGCGCTGCCCGCCCTGCGCAGCATCGACCGCGGGTCCGAATGCGTGGCGTACGTGGGCACCGCGTCGAAGATCCTCACGCCCTCGATCCGGGTGGCGTGGGTGATCGCCCCTCCGGCGCTGCGGCCGGGACTCGTCCGGGCCCTCGACGCGAGCGGTGAGGCGTGCTGCTCGATCACCGCCCTCGCGCTGGCGCATTTCATCGACTCGGGTGCGCTGTCACGGCACCTCGCCCGCGCCTCCCGCACCTACTCGGCCCGCCGGGCCGCCTTCGTCACGGCACTGCAGCACCAACTGTCCGCGGTCCACACGGGCGGAGTCGGGCTCGCCGGCATCGAGGCCGGTCTCCACGTCGTCCTGACGCTGCCCGGTTCCGTCGACGACGTCGCCCTGTCGGCTGAGCTGCGGGACCACGGTGTGACGGTCCCGAGCCTCGCCGACTACCGCACCATCCCGGACGGACCGCGGGGCTTGGTGTGCGGGTATGCCCGGCTGCCCGAATCGCGGGCCCGCGGGGCAGCCGAGGCGATCGGCGGGGTAGTCCGGCGACATCTCGGCTGATACTGTTCGTTCGAACGAACAGTCACGGGGAGGGGGCGACATGAGCGCGGAACACTTGGACGATCGACGGCAGCGCGACGACGACGGGGATCGGGCCCCGGGACTCGTCGAGCAGGTGACGGCGCTGACCTCCGGCGCCACGACGTCGGTCGCGGCCACCCGCGCCGCCCTCGACCGCATCGACGCGAGCCAGCCGACACTCAACGCGTTCAAGGTGATCCGCCGGACCACGGCACTGGCCGAAGCCGCCGAGGCCGACCACCGGATCGCCGCCGGTGAGCGCCTGCCGCTGCTCGGGGTCCCGATCGCCGTGAAAGACGACGTCGACGTGGCCGGCGAGCCGACCGCGTTCGGGTGCCCGGGCGACTTCCCGCCCGCGGCGCGCGACTCCGAGCTGGTGCGAAGGCTGCGCGCCGCCGGCGCCGTCGTCGTGGGCAAGACCAACAGTCCCGAGCTGGGACAGTGGCCGCTCACCGGCGGATCGGCCTTCGGGTACACCCGCAATCCCTGGAACGGTGACCACACCCCCGGAGGGTCGTCCGGCGGCGCCGCGGCGGCCGTGTCCGCCGGTGTGGTGTCCGCGGCGATCGGTTCGGACGGCGCCGGGTCCATCCGCATCCCCGCCGCCTGGACCAACCTCGTCGGGATCAAGCCGCAACGCGGCCGAATCTCCACCTGGCCTGCTGCCGAGGCGTTCTACGGCCTCACCGTCAACGGCCCGCTGGCCCGGACGGTCGCCGACGCGGCCCTGCTTCTCGACGTCGCATCGGGACCGCACGAGGGCGACCTGCACACGCCCGCACCGGTCACCGTCAGCGACGCCGTCGGCCGCGACCCCGGACCGCTACGCATCGCGCTGTCGCTGCGGATCCCGTTCACCGCAACCCCCACGTCACTGCATCCCGAAGTCCGCCAGGGCGTCGCACGGATCGCCGAGGCGCTGCGCAGGCTCGGGCATCGCGTCGTGGTGGACGACCCCGACTACGGGATCATGTTCGGGCTCGGCTTCCTCCCGCGGTCGATGGTCGGCATCGACGACTGGGTGCGGAAGGTCCCGGACCCGTCACTCGTCGACCCCCGCACGAAGGGCAACGCCCGGACCGGACGACTGTTGCGCGGGGCGCCATTACGCGCCGCCCGCGCCGCCGAGCCGAGGATGCAGCGACGGGTCGGGGCGATCTTCGACAAGTACGACCTCGTCCTCGCCCCGACCACCGCGACTCCCCCACCGAGGGTCGAGGGGATCGACGGCATCAGCTCCTGGGCCACGGACAAGGTGATCACCGCGGTCTGCCCGTACGCGTGGCCGTGGAACGTGCTGGGCTGGCCCAGCGTGAACGTCCCGGCCGGGTTCACGTCCGGCAACCTGCCGACCGGAGCCCAGCTGATGGGACACGACGGTGCCGAGCCGCTGCTGGTGTCGGTCGCGGCCCAGCTCGAGTCGGTGCTGCGGTGGGACCTGGAACGTCCCGAGAGGTGGTGGTGACCGATGGCTTCGACGGACGTCCGTGACCGCATCCTCGCGGCGGCGCTGCACGTCGTCGGCACGGAAGGCATTCCGGGCGTGACCAATCGGCGGATCGCCGCGCAGGCCGGGGTGTCGCTCGGCTCCATCACGTACCACTTCCCCACGCAGACCGACCTGTTGCGCGCCGCGTTGTCCGGGTTCGTGACGGAGGAGACGCAGCGGCTGTCCGATCTGGCGGAGGGATACCGGGACAAGGGGCTGAGCCTCGAGGACGCCGCGGCACTCACCGGGAAGGTCGCGAAGGATCTGGCGTTCTCCGCCGAGCGGATCGCCCCGTTCGAGCTGTACATCCAGGCGGGACGTGACCACGAGCTGCGTCAGGCTGCCGCCGAATGTTTCGCCGCGTACGACGATTTGACGGTGACGATCCTCACCGCCCTCGGCGTCCCGGACGCGGTGTCCGTCGCGCCGACCATCGTCGCCACCATCGCCGGCCTGCAGCTCAGGAGACTTGCGACCGGAAGCGACGGCGATCAGGACTTCGCGACGTCGGTGCTCCTCCTTCTGAGGGCCGCCGGCCCCGTGAGTGGTTGACGAGTCTCAGGGCTCGTCAACCGCGCACGGGTGGCGCAGCCACCTAGAACCCCAGGCGGCCCAGCTGTTTCGGGTCGCGCTGCCAGTCCTTGGCCACCTTGACGTGCAGTTCGAGGAAGATTTTGGTGCCGAGCAGCTTCTCGATCTGCAGCCGGGCCTTGGTCCCCACCTCGCGGAGGCGGGCGCCGCCCTTGCCGATCACGATGCCCTTCTGGGACGGGCGTTCGACGTAGAGCAGGGCGTGCACGTCGAGCAGTTCGCCCTGCTTCTCGGTGCGTCCCTCGCGGGGGATGATCTCCTCGATGACCACGGCCAGGGAGTGCGGCAGTTCGTCGCCGAGCCCCTCGAGCGCGGCCTCGCGGATGAGTTCCGCCATCAGCGTCTCTTCGGGTTCGTCGGTGAGCTCGCCGTCCGGGTAGAACGCCGGGCCCTCCTCCATCTTCGACGCGAGGACGTCGACCAGCACCTCCACCTGCTCACCGGAGGCGGCGGACACGGGCACGACATCCGTCTCGGGACCGAGGAGCTTGGACACGGCCAGCAACTGCTGCCCGACCATGTCCTTGCTGACCTTGTCGATCTTCGTGACGATGCCGACGAGCGTCGTCTTCGGCGCGATCTGACGGACCTGCTGCACGATCCACCGGTCGCCGGGGCCGATCTTCTCGTCCGCCGGGATGCACAGGCAGATCACGTCCACCTCGGAGTAGGTGTCGCGCACGAGGTCGTTGAGGCGCTGGCCGAGGAGCGTCCGGGGGCGGTGCAGACCCGGCGTGTCGACGAGGATCAACTGCGCGTGGTCGCGGTGCACGATGCCGCGGATGGTGTGGCGGGTGGTCTGCGGACGCGAAGACGTGATCGCGATCTTGCTGCCCACCAGCGCATTGGTCAGCGTGGACTTGCCCGTGTTGGGCCGCCCGACGAAACAGACGAATCCGGAACGGAATTCGGTTCTACTCATGTTGCTCCTCGATCACGGATCCATCGGTTCGCGCGAAGACGACGGCCGCCTGCGCACTGACTTCGTGTAGGGCGGCGATGCCTGGGTCTTCCGCGCTGCCGCCGATCACGACTGCGGCCTCGAAACCTTCGGCGCCACTCGACACCGCCGCCGCGACGGCCGCCTGCAGCGCGGTCAGCGACAACGCCGCCAGCGCGACCGCGCCCGCCGCGTAGGTGCGGCCGTCGAGATCGCGGACGGCGGCGCCCTGACCACTTCCGGTGCGGCCGAACGCTCCTCGCGCGAGCACGACCAGTGTGGCGTCTTCGTCGCCCAGTTCAGTCATCGTCGTCCTCCCGGTCGCCGTCGCCACTGTCGTCGTCCTCGTCGATGGGGGCGCGTTGCACGAAGACCGTGCTGATGCGCACCCGTCCGCGCACGTCGGGTGAGCCCTCGCCGCGCAGGACGAGACCGTGCGACACGACCTCCGACCCCGGGAGCGGCACCCTGCCGAGTTCGTAACCGATGAGCCCACCGACTGTTTCGACCTCGTCGTTCTCCACCTCGATGCCGAACAGTTCACCGAGATCCTCGATCGGCAGGCGCGCGGAGACCCGGTACATGCCGTCGCCGAGATCCTCGACGGGCGGTGTCTCGTCCTGGTCGTATTCGTCGGCGATCTCACCGACGATCTCTTCGATGACGTCCTCGATGGTGACGAGCCCGGCGATCCCGCCGTATTCGTCCACCAGGATGGCCATGTGGTTGCGGTCGCGCTGCATCTCGGCGAGCAGGCTGTCGAGGGGCTTGGAATCGGGCACGAACACGGCGGGCCGCATCACGTCGGCGACGCGGACGCTGCGTCCGCCGTCGCGCGAGTGGTACGTCTCCTGCACCAGATCCTTGAGGTACACCACCCCGAGCACGTCGTCGACGTTCTCCCCGATCACGGGGATCCGCGAATGTCCGCTGCGGACAGCCAGCGACGTCGCCTGTCCGGCGCTCTTGTCGTTTTCGATCCACACCATCTCGGTGCGCGGCACCATCACCTCGCGGGCGGACGTGTCGCCGAGTTCGAACACCGACTGGATCATCCGGCGTTCCTCGTCGGCCACCACGCCGCGTTCCTGCGCCATGTCGACGAGTTCGCGCAGTTCGATCTCGGAGGCGAAGGGGCCGTTGCGGAATCCCTTACCCGGGGTGATCGCGTTACCGATCAGGATCAGGAGGCGGCTGATCGGGCCGAGCAGAGTTCCGATGACCTGCAGGGGAAACGACGTGATCAACGCGATCGAGTAGGCGTGCTGGCGGCCCAGTGTCCGGGGGCCGACCCCGATCACCACGTAGTCGACGAGCACCATGATGATCGCCGTGAACGTGAGCGCCCACACCGGCTCGAGGAGATCGGACAGGCCACCGACGAGCACCACCGTCGCCGTGATCTCGCACAGGATGCGCAGCAGCACCATGAGATTCACGTAGCGGGGGCGATCCGACAGGATGCGGAGCACGCGGGTGGCGCCGGGGCGATCCTCCTTCGCCATCTCCTCGATGCGCGCGGACGAGATCGTGTTGAGTGCGGAATCGACGGCGGCGAAGACACCACCGAGCGGGACGAGGACGATCGCGAGGACGATCAGCGCGATGGCGCTACTCACAGAAGACCCTTCACGTGGCGGTTACTGGTCGGGTGAGTCGAAGAAGCCGGCCTTGCCGAGCAGCTTCTGATCCCGGGCAGCGAGTGCGGCGTCGCGTTCGGCCCTGCGCAGATCCTCGTACCAGTCCTCGAGCAACTGGTTCTGCAGCCCGAACATCTCCTTCTCCTCCTCCGGTTCGGCGTGGTCGTAGCCGAGGAGGTGGAGCACACCGTGCACGGTGAGCAGAGCGAGTTCGTGGGCGAGCGGGTGACCGGCCTTGTCGGCCTGGTCCGCGGCGAAGGACGGGCACAGCACGATGTCACCGAGCATCGACGGGCCGGGCTCGGGCGAGTCCGGGCGACCGCCGGGCTCGAGCTCGTCCATCGGGAACGACATCACGTCGGTGGGACCGGGCAGGTCCATCCACCGCATGTGGAGGTCGGCCATGGTGGCCGAGTCCACGAGGACCATCGACAACTCGGCCGCGGGGTGCACGTCCATCCTCGCGATCACGAAGCGGGCAACGCTGATCAGCTCCTCTTCGGAGACGTCCATGCCCGATTCGTTCGAGACTTCGATGCTCATGTGTGTCGCTTCCTCCTGGTTCCGGCGACACTCACCCTACCGTCGTGGAGAACGCGAGTGCGCCGCTCTCCGCTGTGCGCGGTTCCCGAGCTCGACCTTGCCGTCCCGGTCCGCCTCGAAACGCTCGTACGCGTCGACGATGTCGGACACCAGCCGGTGCCGGACCACGTCGCTGCTGTTGAGTTCGGCGAAGTAGATGTCGTCGATGTCACCGAGGATCTCGGTGGCCGCGCGGAGCCCGGACCGGGCACCGCCCGGCAGGTCCACCTGCGTGACGTCGCCGGTGACCACGACCTTGGACCCGAAGCCCAGCCGGGTGAGGAACATCTTCATCTGCTCGGCGGTGGTGTTCTGCGCCTCGTCGAGGATGATGAATGCGTCGTTGAGCGTGCGGCCACGCATGTACGCCAGCGGCGCCACCTCGATGACACCCGACTGCATCAGCTTCGGGATGGCCTCGGGGTCCATCATGTCGTGGAGCGCGTCGTGCAGCGGGCGCAGGTACGGATCGATCTTCTCGTGCAGCGTGCCGGGCAGGAACCCGAGCCGCTCGCCCGCCTCGACCGCGGGGCGGGTGAGGATGATCCGCGACACCTGCTTGGTCTGCAGGGCCTGCACCGCCTTCGCCATGGCGAGGTAGGTCTTGCCGGTACCGGCGGGCCCGATGCCGAACACGATGGTGTTGGCGTCGATCGCGTCGACGTAGCGCTTCTGGTTCAGCGTCTTCGGCCGGATCGTCTTGCCGCGCCGCGACAGGATGTCGAGGGTCAGGACCTCGGCGGGTGATTCGCTCAGCCCCTGCGTGAGCATGCCGACCGTGCGACGCACCGCGTCGGGGGTCAGCGGTTGCCCGCGACCGACGATGGAGCCCAATTCGGCGATGACCCGTTCGGCGAGCGCGACGTCGCCGGGCCGTCCCGTCAGCGTGACGGCGTTGCCGCGTACATGGATGTCTGCGTCCAGGACCCGTTCGAGAGCGCGCAGATTCTCGTCGGAAGAACCGAGGAGAGGCGGGACCGTTTCGGGTGGGAGATCGATACTCGAACGCACGGTGCGTTCCGCCGGACGCGTGGCGCCGAACGTCTCGCCGTTCTGGTCTTGTTCGCTCACGTGAGGAATATGGCCTTCTTCCCGGTTCCTGGTTGGTCACGACGGTCGTCGTGCTGAGGGAAGTCTATCGCTCGCAGGTCACAGCGCCCACCCGATTACGCGACGCCGTCACGACTTCGGGACATTCGGATGCCCGCCCGGTCACTGCCGCGCCTCGCCCGCCGACGCGGGCCCCGTCGTCGGGCGTCAGCCCGAGCACTCACCGGCGTCGGACAGCAGGGCGTCCCGCGAGATCTTCCAGCAGTCGGTCTCGGGATTGAGGAACGCGTAGTGGTCTTCGCCCTCGACGACGTGCAGCGCGACCGGGTCCCCGGCCGCCCGCGCGACCTCGCTGTACCGCACACTCACCTTCGCCGGAACCTGCGCGTCCTCCGTGCCGTGCACGCACACCACCGGCACCCCGGTGGGGATGCGGTGCCGTGGGGACGCGGCGCGGTACCGATCGGGGTCTTCGTCGAAGGGGACGCCGAGGAGATCCTCGATGTAGCCGATCCGCCGGCCCCGCTCCCCCGCGGACGCGAGGTCGAGGGCGCCCGCCTGGGACACGACCCGCTCCGGCCGGACCGTGGTCTGCCTCTCCCCGGCGAGCCACACCGCGAGCTGTCCACCGGCGGAGTGGCCGACGACCCGGACCTTCGACAGGTCGAACGGGACGGGCGACTGCTCGGCGACCGGACCGGCGATCGCGTCGAGCGCGGCGAGAACGTCGGCGGACATCTCGTCCCACCGGCCGCCCGCACCGAGCCTGCGGTATTCGATGTTCCAGACGGCGACGCCGTGGCGGGCGAGGTCGACCGCGAAGCTCGTGCCCAGGTTCAGGTGGTACTTCCCGCTCCAGAAACCGCCGTGGACGACCATCACCACCGGGACCGCGGCGGCCACGGGCTCCTCGGGCGGGTAGAAGTGCCCGAACTGCTGCGGTTCGTTTCCGTAGGCGATGCGAATGCGGTCCACGGACAGTCAGGCTAGCGGGGCCGCGCCCCAGCGGTCCGTGAGGACACCGATGGCGCCCAGCGCGACGGCCGCGGCGGTCGAGGTCCGCAGAACGTGCGGACCGAGCAGCACCGGGACGGCGCCGGCGTCCGTCAGCGCGGCGATCTCCTCCTCGGAGATACCGCCCTCCGGGCCGACGACGAGCACGATCTCGGCCGCCGAGCGCAGTGGAAGCTCGGCGAGGCCCTGGGTGGCCGCCTCGTGCAGCACGGCGACGACGCCGCCCCGGCCGACCACCTCACGGACGACGGCGAGCATCCCGGCGGTGCGGTGCAGTTCCGACACCTCGGGGACGATCGCCCGCCGGGACTGCTTGGCGGCGGCGAGAGCCGCGCTACGCCAGCGAGCGACACCCTTCGCGACCTTGGGGCCTTCCCACCGGGCCACGCAACGCGACGACTGCCACGGCACGATCGTGTCGACTCCGGCCTCGGTGGCCAGCTCGACCGCCAGCTCGGACCGCTCCGCCTTCGGAAGCGCTTGCACCACAGTCACACTCGGCGACGGCGCCGACACCTGACGACGCTCGTGAACGGTGAGTTCGAGCCGGTCCTTACCGGCCCCCGTCACCTCGGTGTCGGCGAGACCACCCCGGCCGTCGGCGAGCACGATCCGCTCCCCGACACCGATCCGGCGCACCGTCGCGGCATGCCTGCCCTCCGGGCCGTCCAGGACCGCGGTGCTCCCCACCTCGGGCAGCGGGTCGAGGAAGAAGACCGTCGCCGCCACGGTCAGCGACCGCTGAACGCTTCACGCAGGCGTGAGAACAATCCGCCGCTGTGCTGCGACTGGGTGGAGACGACCTCGGCGACGTCGCGGTCGCGCAGGTCCTTGAGTTCGCGGAGAAGCTTCGTCTCCTTGTGGTCGAGGCGCGACGGAACCACGACCTCGAGGTGGGCGTGCACGTCGCCGCGGATGCCGGAACGCAGCTTCGGCATGCCGTGCCCGCGCAGGACCGTCACCGATCCCGGCTGAGTTCCCGGCTCGATGGTGATCTCCTTGGGTCCGTCGATGATCGTGTCGATCGTCACGGTCGTGCCGAGGGCGGCGTCGATCATCGGTACCCGGATCGTGCAGTGCAGGTCTTCGCCGTCGCGCACGAACACCTCGTGCGCCTGCTCGACCACCTCGACGTACAGGTCTCCTGCGGGTCCGCCGCCGGGGCCGACCTCGCCCTGCGCGGCGAGCCGGATCCGCATTCCGCCGGCCACGCCTGCGGGCACCTTCACCGTGATGTCGCGGCGGGCGCGCACCCGGCCGTCGCCGCCACACTTGTGGCAGGGGTCGGGGATCGTCTCGCCGGCGCCGCGGCAGGTGGGGCACGGCCGCGACGTCATGACCTGGCCGAGGAACGAACGCTGCACCGACTGGACCTCGCCCGCGCCGCCACAGGTCTCACAGCGCACCGGCTTGGAATCGCCGTTGGTGCCCGCACCGGTGCAGCTGTCGCACAGGATCGCCGTCTCGACGGTGACCTGCTTGCTCACGCCGGTCGCGCATTCCGCCAACGTCAGCCTGGTGCGCAGGAGGGAATCGGCGCCCGGCTGGACGCGGCCGCGCGGTCCGCGGCCTGCACCGCCTCCGCCGCCGAAGAACGCTTCGAACACGTCGCCGAGGCCGCCACCGAAACCGCCGCCGAAGCCGGCACCGCCTCCGCCGCCACCCGAGGAGAGGGGGTCGCCGCCGAGGTCGACGATGCGACGCTTCTCCGGATCGGACAGCACCTCGTAGGCCGTCGAGATGTCCCGGAACCGGGCCTGCGCCGCCTCGTCGGGGTTCACGTCGGGATGCAGTTCCCTCGCAAGCTTGCGGTACGCGCGCTTGAGCTCCTGATCGGTCGCCTTCTGATCGACGCCGAGCGTTGCGTAGTAATCCCGTGCCACGTTGAGTCTCTCGTCCTTCTCTACTTCGTTATCTCGCTACCGGTACCTGTGCTCGCCCCACGGCGGCGCTGTCGCCGGGGCCGGCCGTCAGCGCTCCGCGAGCACCTGGCCGATGTATCTCGCAACGGCTGCCACCGACGCGATTGTTCCCGGATAGTCCATTCGGGTGGGTCCGAGCACGCCCATTCCGCCGAGCACGGTGCCTGCCGCACCGTAGCCGGTCGAGATGACGGAGGTGCCGCGCATCTGCTCCACCTGGGTTTCCTCACCGATCCGCACCGTCACGGTGCCCGCGTCCTGCGTGGCGGCCAGCAGCTTGAGCACCACCACCTGCTCCTCCAGTGCCTCGAGGACCGCGCGCAGCGAACCGGGGAACCCGCTGATTCCCGAGAAGTCGGCAGCGTTGCGGGTCAGGTTCGCGGTGCCGCCGAGGACCAACCGCTCCTCGGGATGCTCGACGAGCGTTTCCACCAGCACGGTGGCCGAACGGATCACGGCGTCGCGCAGATCCTCCGGGGCCTCGTCGGCGAGTTCCGAGACCGCGATGGACGCCGCCGCCAGCCGCTTGCCGTCGAGGGCGCCCCCGAGCAGTCCGCGCAGCCGCGCCAGGTCCTGGTCGTCGAGCACGTCGCCGAGTTCGACGATGCGCTGATCCACTCGACCCGAATCGGTGATGAGCACCAGCAGCAGGCGGGCAGGCGTCAGCGCGACCACCTCGAGGTGCCGGACCGACGACGCCGAGAGTGTGGGATATTGCACAACCGCGACCTGGCGTGTGAGTTGCGCGAGCAGGCGCACACCGCGCCGGAGAACGTCGTCCAGGTCGACCCCGGACTCGAGGAAACCGAGGATCGCGCGCCGCTCCGCCGTCGACAGCGGCTTCACGTCGGCGATGCGGTCGACGAACTGCCGGTAGCCCTTGTCCGTGGGAACACGGCCGGAACTCGTGTGCGGCTGGGCGATGTAGCCCTCGCTCTCGAGGAACGCCATGTCGTTGCGGACCGTCGCACTGGACACACCCAGGTTGTGCCGCTCGACCAGCGCCTTCGATCCCACCGGCTCCTGGGTCGAGACGTAGTCGGCGACGATGGCGCGGAGAACCTCGAACCGTCTGTCGTCCGTACTCGACATCGCCGTCCACCTCCAGTTCTCGATCATCACGAGCAGCGGCGTCACCGAACCTTCGTTCGGATCGGCCGCCACATCCCCTGAGCTACGTGCAGATGCACGTGCATCTCGGCTCGGTCCAGTCTAATCGCCGCGCCGCCGATACCGGTTCAGGCCTTACTGTGGTGACCGGAGACGAGCAGAGGCAACGACCACGGGCGGATGACGAGGCGATGATTTTCAAAGGTGTCATGGACGGCAAGCCGTACCCGGACCACGGGTTGTCGCTGCGCGACTGGTCCAAGATCCCACCCCGGCAGGTGCGGCTGGACGAGATCGTCACCACGACGAAGGTTCTCGAGCTCGACCGGCTGCTGTCGGAGGACTCGACGTTCTACGGCGACCTGTTCCCGCACGCGGTCCAGTGGCACGGGGTGCTCTACCTCGAGGACGGACTGCACCGGGCCGTGCGCTCGGCACTGCGAAACCGCGTCGTGCTGCACGCCCGCGTCTTCGACTACGACGAGATGCCCGGCATCGTCACGGCCTGAGGATTCGAGGGCTGAGCGGTCGAGGGCCGAGCGGTCGAGGGCTGAGCGTCAGCGCAGCACCGTCCGGACCACGGCGTCGGCGAGGAGCCGCCCACGGTCGGTCAGCACCAGGTGCTCGCCCTCGCGCACCAGCAGTCCGTCGGCCACCACGGTCTCGGCCGCGCGCTGCTCCGCGGCATCCAGCTCCGCCACCGGGAGTCCCGTCCGCAGCCGCGCGGTGAGCATCACCCGCTCGACGTGGACGTCCTCCGTGGTCAGCTTTTCGCTCCCACCGACGGGCAGACTTCCCGCCGCCAGCTGGTCCGCGTAGCGCGCCGGGTGCTTGGCGTTCCACCAGCGAACACCGCCGACGTGGCTGTGCGCGCCCGGCCCGGCGCCCCACCAGTCCCCGCCGTCCCAGTACCCCAGGTTGTGCCGGCAGCGTGATTCCCCCGTCGCGGCGTCCGCCGATGCCCAGTTCGACACCTCGTACCAGGTCAGGCCCGCGTCGGCGAGCCGCGCGTCGATGCGCTCGTACCGCGACGCCAGGACGTCGTCGTCGGGCGCGGGCAGTTCCCCGCGGCGCACCTTCCTCGCCAGCGCGGTGCCGTCCTCGACGATCAGCGCGTAGGCGGATACGTGGTCCACCCCGGCGGACAGCACGGCGTCCAGCGAGAGGTCGAGGTCCTCGTCGCGCTCCCCCGGCGTTCCGTAGATGAGGTCGAGATTGACGTGCTCGAATCCGGCGGCCCGGGCCTCCTGCGCCGCCGCCACCGCACGTCCGGGTGTGTGGGTGCGGTCGAGCACCTTCAGCACGTGCTGGGCCGCCGACTGCATGCCCAGCGAGATCCGCGTGAATCCGCCGGCGAGCAACCGCTCGAAGAACTCCGGCGACGTGGACTCCGGGTTCGACTCGGTGGTCACTTCGGCGCCCTTCGCGAGGCCGAAGCTCGAGCGGACCGCACCGAGAACGTCCGCCAGTCCGTCGCCGCCGAGGAGTGACGGTGTGCCACCGCCGACGAACACCGTGTCGACGGCCGGGGCGCCCGTCATCTGCGCGGCGAGGTCGAGTTCGCGGCGCAACCCCTCCATCCACGACTGCGGCGACGCCGACGTCCCCAGCTCGCCTGCCGTGTAGGTGTTGAAATCGCAGTATCCGCAGCGTGTGGCGCAGAAAGGCACGTGCACGTAGATCCCGAACGGGCGGCTCCCCACCCCCGCCAGCGCACTCCCGGGCAGCGCGAATGCCGCCGCCTCGTCGCGTCCGACCGTGGGAGTGCTCGTTCCGTTCACCCTTACAGTGTCCATGGTCGGCTCACCTCCGGTGTCCACCCGACCGTCGCGGGCCCCTCCTCGTGATATTTCCCGCAAGAATGGTGGAAATCGGTGCCCGGCTCTACGTGAACGATCTGACGTGGCACAATGGTCGGCATGACCGGACCCGGAGTGCGACTTGTGGCGCGTCGTCACGTCGATCTCAAGCGTGTCTGCAGCTGTTGTTGTCTGCCCTGTATCGCGCAGTAATTCAGCCTGTCAGCCCGTTCATCATTCTTCTCGACTTCCGGCCGGATTCGAATGCCCCGAGCGAGGACCAGCCCTCCTCCTCGGCCTCAGCCGGTGCATCTTGAGATTCAGGAGTGCTCCATGACGTCGACCACCGACGCCTCCCCCGCTGCCGTCGATGCAGCACCCGCGCGTACGCGCACGGCGAAGCCGGCCCGGCGACGCGCCGAAGGCCAGTGGGCCCTCGGCTACCGCGAGCCCCTCAACGCCAACGAGCAGGCCAAGAAGGACGACAACCCGCTCAACGTCCGGGCCCGCATCGAGAACATCTACTCGAAGCAGGGCTTCGACAGCATCGACAAAGGCGACCTGCGTGGCCGCATGCGCTGGTGGGGTCTCTACACCCAGCGCGAGCAGGGTTACGACGGCACCTTCACCGGTGACGAGAACATCGACCTGCTCGAGGCCAGGTACTTCATGATGCGGGTCCGCTGCGACGCCGGCGCCCTCAACGTCGAGCAGCTGCGCACCATCGCCGGCATCTCCACCGAGTTCGCGCGTGACACCGCCGACCTGTCGGACCGCGAAAACGTCCAGTACCACTGGATCGAGGTCGAGAACGTCCCCGAGATCTGGAAGCGCCTCGAAGGCGTCGGCCTCAAGACCACCGAGGCGTGCGGTGACTGCCCCCGCGTCGTCCTGGGTTCACCGCTGGCAGGCGAGTCGCTGACCGAGGTCCTCGACCCCACTCCCGCGATCGACGAGATCGTCCGCCGCTACATCGGCAAGCCCGAGTACTCGAACCTGCCGCGCAAGTTCAAGACCGCGATCTCCGGTCAGCAGGACGTGGTGCACGAGATCAACGACGTCGCGTTCGTCGGGGTCAACCATCCCGAGCACGGTCCCGGCCTCGACCTGTGGGTCGGCGGCGGGCTGTCCACCAACCCGATGCTGGCGCAGCGGGTCGGCGTCTGGGTGCCGCTCGACGAGGTTCCCGACGTGTGGGAGGCCGTCGTGTCGATCTTCCGCGACTACGGCTACCGCCGGCTGCGGAACAAGGCCCGCCTGAAGTTCCTGGTCAAGGACTGGGGCATCGAGCGGTTCCGCGAGGTCCTCGAAACCGAGTACCTGAAGCGCAAGCTCATCGACGGCCCCGCGCCGGAGAAGCCCACCCGGCCGATCGACCACGTCGGTGTGCAGAAGACCCGCAACGGTCTCAATGCCGTCGGCGTCGCCCCCATCGCGGGTCGCGTGTCGGGCACGATCCTGGCCAAGGTCGCGGACGCCGCGGAGCGGGCGGGCAGCGACAAGATCCGCTTCACGCCGTACCAGAAGCTGATCATTCTCGACGTCGCCGACGACAAGCTCGAGCAGCTGATCGCCGACCTGGACGAGGTGGGCCTGCCCGCGCGTCCGTCGCACTGGCGCAAGAACCTGATGGCGTGCTCGGGCATCGAGTTCTGCAAGCTGTCGTTCGCGGAGACGCGGAAGCGCTCGCAGGTGCTCGTCCCCGAACTCGAGCAGCGGCTCGCCGACATCAACGCGCAGCTCGACGTGCCGATCACGATCAACATCAACGGCTGCCCGAACTCCTGCGCCCGCTCACAGGTCGCCGACATCGGGTTCAAGGGGATGCTCGTCGACGACGGCGAGGGCAACCAGGTGGAGGGCTTCCAGGTCCACCTCGGCGGCAGCCTCGGATTCGATTCGGCCTTCGGCCGGAAGCTTCGCCAGCACAAGGTCACCAGCACCGAACTCGGTGACTACATCGATCGCGTCGTCCGCCAGTTCGTGAAGCACCGCAACGAGGGTGAACGCTTCGCGGAATGGGTCGTGCGCGCAGACGAAGGAGACTTGCGTTGAATCTCGCCACAGCCACACAGGACGACCTTCGGCTCCTTGCCGCGCAGGGGGCGGCAAGTCTCGAGGGTGCCTCCGCGCACGAACTGCTGCGGTGGACCGAAGAGACGTTCGGGGCCGGGGCGAGCGAAGCGACGGGTTATCGGAACAGCTACATCGTCGCGTCGAACATGCAGGACGGCGTTCTGGTCCACCTCGCCGCCCAGGTCCATCCCGGTGTGGACGTGCTGTTCCTCGACACCGGTTACCACTTCGCGGAGACCATCGGCACCCGCGACGCCGTCGAGCAGGTGTACGGCGTCAACGTGATCAACGCGCGGGCCGAGGCGAGTGTCGCCGAACAGGATGCGGCGGAGGGCAAAGACCTGTTCGCCCGCGAACCCAACCGGTGCTGCGCACTGCGGAAGGTCGCCCCGTTGAAGAAGACCCTCTCCGGCTACAAGGCGTGGGTGACCGGCATCCGGCGCGTCGAGGCGCCCACCCGCGCGAACGCCCCCCTGATCTCGTTCGACGACGCGTTCGGTCTGGTGAAGATCAACCCGATCGCCGCGTGGTCCGACGAAGACATGCAGTCCTACATCGACGAGCACTCGATTCTGGTGAATCCGCTCGTCGACGAGGGATATCCGTCCATCGGGTGCGCTCCGTGCACCAGCAAGCCAGCCCCCGGCAGCGATCCGCGCAGCGGCCGCTGGGCCGGTCAGGCCAAGACAGAATGCGGGTTGCACGCCTCATGACCATCGACATCTCCACTTCCCTCGCCGAATCCGCCGTCCGGCCGCAGTTGGACGGGTCGCAGTTCGACACGCTCGACGCGCTCGAGTCGGAAGCCATCCACATCTTCCGTGAGGTCGCGGGCGAGTTCGAACGCCCGGTGATCCTGTTCTCGGGCGGCAAGGACTCCACGGTGCTGCTGCACCTGGCGATCAAGGCGTTCTGGCCTGCACCGCTGCCGTTCGCGCTGCTGCACGTCGACACCGGACACAACCTGCAGGAGGTCCTCGACTTCCGCGATCACGTCGTGTCCAAGTACAACCTGCGCCTGCACGTGGCGAAGGTCGAGGACTACCTGGCCGACGGCCGGCTCACCGAACGCCCCGACGGGATTCGCAACCCCCTCCAGACCGTTCCCCTGCTCGACGCCATCGCCGAGAACCGTTTCGACGCGGTCTTCGGTGGCGCCCGGCGCGACGAGGAGCGTGCCCGGGCCAAGGAGCGCATCTTCTCGCTGCGCAACAGTTTCGGCCAGTGGGACCCGAAGAAGCAGCGCCCCGAACTGTGGAACCTGTACAACGGCAAGCACTCCCCCGGTGAGCAGGTCCGCGTCTTCCCGCTCAGCAACTTCACCGAACTCGACATCTGGCGGTACATCGCCCGTGACAACGTCGAACTGGCCAGCATCTACTACGCGCACCAGCGCGAGGTGTACCAGCGCGACGGCATGTGGATGACGCCCGGTGTGTGGGGCGGACCGTCCGAGGGTGAGGACCTGCAGACGCTGTCGGTGCGGTACCGCACCGTCGGCGACGGGTCCACCACCGGCGCAGTTCTTTCCGAGGCCGGCGACAACGAGGCGATCCTCGCCGAGGTCGCAGCGTCCCGGCTGACCGAGCGCGGCGCAACCCGCGGCGACGACCGAGTTTCCGAAGCGGCTATGGAAGACCGCAAGCGAGAGGGCTATTTCTGATCATGAGCGACCTTCTGAGGCTTGCCACCGCCGGCAGCGTGGACGACGGCAAGTCGACCCTCGTCGGCCGTCTGCTGTACGACACGAAATCGGTTCTCGCAGACCAGATCGACGCCGTCACCCGGGCGTCGGTCGACAAGGGGCTGTCCACTCCCGACCTGTCCCTGCTGGTCGACGGCCTGCGCGCGGAGCGTGAACAGGGCATCACGATCGACGTGGCGTACCGGTACTTCGCGACACCCCGCCGGTCGTTCGTCCTCGCCGACACTCCCGGGCACGTGCAGTACACCCGGAACACGGTGTCGGGCGCGTCCACCGCGCAGATGGTCATCCTGCTGGTCGACGCCCGAAAGGGTGTCATTTCGCAGACCCGCAAGCACGCCGCCGTTCTCGCGCTGCTCGGCGTCCCCAAGCTGGTGCTGGCCGTCAACAAGATCGACCTCGTCGAGGATCCGGCCACCGTGTTCGCGAACATCTCGGCGGAGTTCAACTCGCTGACCAGTTCGCTCGGCTGGGCGTCCGAGGACGTCGTCGAGATCCCGGTGTCTGCTCTGCACGGCGACAACGTCGCGGTGCGTTCGGAGAACACCCCGTACTACGACGGCCCCACGCTCATCGAGCACCTCGAGTCGGTGCCCGTCGACGCCGAACCCCACCGGGTCGGTCTCCGTTTCCCCGTCCAGTACGTGATCCGTCCGCGAACGGCGGAGTTCCCGGACTACCGCGGGTACGCCGGGCAGGTCGCCGCGGGTGAGGTGACCCCGGGCGACGAGGTGGTGATCCTGCCGTCCGGTGTCCGCACCACGGTCACCCGCATCGACACCGCGGACGGCGAACTCGACAGCGCCCACGCCGGCCGCAGCGTCACTCTCGTGCTGGCCGACGACGTCGACGTCTCCCGCGGCGACGTCATTGCCTCCCCCGCCGACGCCCCGGAACCGCTCGGCGAGTTCGACGCGACCGTCTGCTGGCTGGCCGAGAAGCCACTGCGTCCCGGCGCGCGCCTGCTGCTCAAGCACGGCACCCGCACCACGCAGGCCATCGTCGGCACACTCGTCGAGCGTTTCAACGAGCAGGAGCTCACCTCGGAGCCCAGCCCGGAGTCGTTGGAACTCAACGAGATCGGCAAGATCTCGGTGCGGGTCGCCGAGCCGATCGTGGCGGACGACTACACCGTGAACCGCCACACCGGCAGCTTCCTGCTGATCGACCCGGCCGGCGGCAACACGCTCGCGGCCGGCCTCGTCGGAGATGCCATCGCAGCGGTGGAGCTCGGCGAGCGCGTCTAGTGCGATGACCCCGCTGATCGCTGTCGCCCACGGCAGTCGCGACCCCCGCAGTGCGCGGGTGGTGGCGGCTGCCGTGTCGGCGCTCCGGGCGGTGCGACCGGACCTCGACGTGCGGTTGTGCTTCCTCGACCTCAACGCGCCGTCCGTGGACCAGGTGCTCGACGCGGTCGCCGCCGAGGGGCATTCCTCCGCCGTGGTCGTGCCGATGCTTCTGGGTAGCGCGTTCCACGCACGCGTCGACCTTCCGGCGCTCCTGGACGCCGCCCGCCTCCGTCACCGCCACCTGCACGTCCGGCAGGCGGACGTTCTCGGGCACGATGCGCGGCTGGTCGAGGCGGTCCGTCATCGCATCGGCGAGGCCGGCGGTTCCGTCGACGAGTCCGGTCTCGGGATCGTCCTCGCCGCGGTCGGTTCGTCCGACCCGGCCGCGAACGACCGAACCCGCGAGCTGGCCGAATCGGTCGCCGCGGGCACCCGATGGTCGGGGGCGGTGACGTGTTTCGCGACGTCGGCGGAACCGACGGTGCAGCAGGCGATCTCGACGCTGCGGCAGGCCGGTGCCGCGCGCATCGTGATCGCTCCGTGGTTCCTGGCTCCGGGACTGCTCACGGACCGGTTGAGCCGTGCGGCGGAATCCTGCGGATCCGGCATCACCTACGCGGCCACCATCGGACCGCACCCCCTACTGCTCGACGTCATGCTCGACCGGTACTCGCAGACACACACGGAGCTGCAGCGGTACCGGGCACTGTCGGCCTGAGCGCGTCGATCACCGCACGCCCGGCGTCCCGGCTCCCGACCGCTATCCGCGCGTCGCCATTGGGGTAGGTGCGCGCGTGGATGCCGGCACGGGCGAGTGCGTCACCGACTTCCTCTCCGGGGATGTACAGGAAGTTGGCCCGACTGCGCGGGACGGGAATTCCCATCGCCCGCACCGTGCGCCACAGTTCCTCCCGTTCGGCGACGATGGCAGCCACCCGGGCACGGAGCTCGTGCTCGGCGGCGTACGACGCCGTGACCGCGGGAACGGCGGCGCTGCCCATCCCGAACGGCAATTGCAGCGTTCGAATCGTCCGCGCCAGAGCCGCATTCGCGAAGCCGAATCCGATACGCAACCCGGCCAGACCGTACGCCTTGGAGAACGTTCGCAGGAACACGACGTTCTGGTGTTCGGCGATGATGCGATGCACGTCCAGGACCAGTCGGCGGTCGACGAACTCCACGTAGGCCTCGTCGAGGACGACTATCACCCGGTCCGGCACACGACGGAGGAATTGCGCCAGCTCGGCGGTGTCGACGAGCGTCCCGGTGGGGTTGTGCGGGCGGCAGACGACGACGAGCCGGGTGCGGTCGTCGATCGCGGCCGCCATCGCGGCCAGATCCTGCCCGCCGTCCGGGAGAATCGGTACCGGCACCGCGTCGAGTGCCGCGATGCGCGCCATGATCGGGTACCCGTCGAACGTCGGGGCGGTGAACACGATCCGCTCCCCCGGCCCGGCGACCGAGCGCATGATCTGCAGTGCGACGCCGGTGGCACCGGCGCCCACCACCACCTGATCGGCGTCGAGCCCTTCGTGATCCGCGATGATCTCGATCAGCCGGTCGGGCAGGAACTCCGGATACCGATGCGCCCGGCGCATCACACCGTCGAGCGCGTCGAGCACGGAGGGCAACGGGGCGAACGGGTTCTCGCTCAGCGCGAGATCGAATTTCACACCGGGTCCCGCGACGGTCGGCGTCGTCATCTCACACCCCCGCCGGGGCGGCGCCCCATCGAATCGCCCCGGCCCCGGCGAAGTCGCCCGCGTGCGCGAACGCGGACATCATCACCAGCGAACCGTTGGGGATGCGGCCTGCCCGGTTCTCGATGTCGAGGGTGACGGGGATCGCGGCGCCGAACAGGTTCCCGCATTCGTCGAACGTGTCGGGGTGTCGTTCCGCCGGTAGCTCGAGTGCGTCCCGCCAGTTGCGGAGGAACAGCCGGTTGGGCTGGTTGGTGACCAGGGTGTCGATCGCGTCCGGGGTGATGCCGATCTGCTTGCACACCGCGAGCGCCACCTCGGGGACGAGCCGGTTCCCGCGGGCGAAAACCTTTGCGATCCTCGATTCGGTGAACCCGATGTGCAGTTGGCCGGTGCCCGCCTCCCAGTACCTGCGGGGCGGATCGACGGCGGCCGTCATGTCCCCGGCGAACTCGGGGTAGGTCCGGCACTCGAGCCCGAGCACCGGCGCGGCCTCCGACTTCACCAGCAGGCATGCGCCCGCGCCGTCACCGGGCACCGCCGACTGTGCCAGCGCGCGCACGTCCGATTGCGTGAAGATCTGGCCGGCGCTGTTCTGCACCGACACGATCAGGGCGGTCGACGCGTCGCCGGTCTGCATGATCTGACGGGCCAGTTTGATCATGTACACGAACGACGCGCAGCCGCCGTTGTGCAGGTCCACCACCCAGTCCGGGGTGATTCCCATCCGGCGCGCGAGTTCTCCGCCGGTGCCCAGGATCGGGACGTCGGGCAGCTGGGTGTGGGTGATGAGAATGTCCACGTTGGCGACGAGTTCGGAGCCGTTCCGCTCGACCAGCGGGGCGATCGCACGTTCCGCCATGTCGACGGCGTTCTCGTCGCTCGCGATGTGGTGGCGGAATTTCGGCGCCCGGAACATGATGTTCTCGGCGAGCCGGTCGGAGGCGGCGAACTGGGCGAAATAGTCTGCTCCCACCCGGTTCTCGGGTAGGTAGCCGGCAATGTCGATCAGGCTGACGGTGTCCATGTCTCACTCACTCATCCAGGTCGGGGTCACGGGCAGGTCGTTCGCCCACCGGTATTCGCAGATCGCCTTGAGATTGCTCATCTCCAGTTGGTGTCCGGCGGCGAACATGTCCCAGAAGTCGCCCACCCACGGAACCCGGTCCGCGGGGGCGGTCTCGGGGTAGGGATTGTCGTCGTAGAACGGATGGTGGCAGTTGGTCCACAACACGACGGATCCGTCGACGTCCAGGACCGTGCGCGCGTCCACCACCCGCATCAGATACACCATCCACAGGTGTTTGCCCTGGTCCCAGGCGCAGTGATAGTCGACGGTCATCGCGGCCGGGTGTGCCACGGTGCGCGTGTAGATCTCGGTGGTGTCGCCCAGGCGGTCGTACGCGAGCCACAGCCCGGGTTCCCCGGCCGGGGTGAATCCCCGGAGGCTGTACGTCCATTCCTCGAGGCTGCGGGTGTGGGAGAGGTAGCGGAACACCTCGTCCGGCGGGCAGTCGATGTATTCGTTGACAGTGCAGTACTTTCCGAACACCTGGTCGTGCGGATACACCGACCTCAGCATGTCCATGATGAGCGGTGTCGTCGCCTGACGGTCGGAGGTCTCGATGCGGACGAGGCCGGGCAGGTCGGCGGGAAGGTCGGGCAGCGGGGCAATCTCTCGGGCGGTCATCGGCGTACTCCTTCTCGGGATTCGGATCTCTCGGTCGGCTGTCGGGCGGGCAGGAACGGCAGGAACGGCGGCAACTCGTCGGCGTCGCAGGCGACTTCGATGACAGCGGGCCCCGCCGAGTCGGTCGTGGCGCGGAGAGAGTCGGCCAGGCCGACGGGCGTGTCGACCGTGTGGGACGGCAAGCCGGGGAACAGTGCGCCGACTCCCGCCGCAATGCGGGCGGGACGAAACCGGCTGTAGGTGTATGCGCCCTCGAAGTACACCTGCTCGCGGGTCAGGCACATCGCGTGGGCGTTGTTGTTGAACACGACGAACGTCACCGGCACGTCGTACTCGACCGCCGTGTGGATCTCGAGCCCGTGCGCGTAGAACGCACCGTCGCCGGCGATCACGAACGTGCGTCGGCCGCGCGAGAACGCCGAACCGATCGCGGCGCCGAACGTGTAGCCCATCCCGCCCATTCCCAGCGCCACCACGAACCGGCCTCCGGCAGTAACCGGAAGGTGATGCACCACAGCGGCACCCGTGTTTCCGGCGTCCGCGAACACGTCGGCACCGGCAGGCATCACCGCGGAGAGCGCCTTCACCGCGTCCGTGTAGCGCAGGCCCGACGTGCCGGACGACGGCACGTCGATCGGGGTCGGATCGCACTGGGCGACAGGCGCGCGCGAGGCCGCCGGTCCGATTTCGGTGACGAGCCCACGCAGTGTCGCCCGCAGATCCCGCGTCGGCACGTGACAGGCCTGCAGATACGGCTTCGCCGAGCCGACGCTGTACACCAGCGTCTTCTCGAGCACGGCATCCAGACCTCCCCGTGCCATCACCGGCAGTCGTGTGCCGACGAGGAGGCAGACATCGGAAGCCTGTAGTGCGTCGACCACATCCGGATTCCCCATCGCGCCGGTGACCCCGAGCCGCCCGGGCGCCCCGGGATCGAGCACGTCCCTCGCGTCGGGCGTGACGGCGACCCGGGCACCGAGCACGTGCGCGAGTTCCGCGAGTTCCGTTCGCGCGCCGGCTCGCGCGACCTCGTCGCCGGCGATGACGGTGATCCGTCCGTAGTCGTCGCGCAGGGCTTCGGCGAGCCGCGTGACGTCCGTCGTGGTGGTGCGGGGTGCCGTCGAGACCGTTCGAGGCGGTTCCGGGAACTCGCCGATCGCTTGCTGAATGTCCTTCGGCAGCAGGAGAACCGCCGGTCCGCCGCGGCGCGCGGCGGCCAGCGCCTCGGCGAGCTGGCGTTCGAGGTCGAGCGGCGACTCGACACGCGCACAGTACACGGACACCTCGCCGAACAACCGGGTCGCATCGATCGACCCCGCCAGTCCACTCGTGTCCTGGAATGCGCCCATCCCTTCGAGCGTCGTCGGCGGTTGCCCGACCAACGCCAGAAGCGGTATACGGGACGCGAATGCTTCACCGAGCCCGGCGATCACATTGAGCGCGCCCCCGCCCGACGTCGCCGCGACCACCCCGATCCGGTTCGAGGTCCGGGCATACCCGTCGGCCATCGTCGTCGCCGAGAACTCGTGTTTGGCGACGACGCCCTCGACGTCGCGGGAGCGATGCAGCGCGTCGTACAGGTCCTCGATGTTCGCGCCTCCCACACCGAAGACGTGCTCGACCCCCTCCGCGGCCAGCACCGCGACGATGTAGTCGGCGACGCGCATGGTGCGACCGGTTTTCCGTGGCTCGTGATCCGTGAGATTCATCGGCAGACCCCCGTGTCGTGGATCGGACGGGGCGACCTGCGGTCACCCACTGGATGTACACACGAACCACGAACCGGTCGGGTTCACCGGTGGCAGAACATTTTTCCGGAAAACGTTCGTGATGAACGAAACACGGCGGTGGAGCGAGCAGGAGGTATGAAAACCGACCCGGCTCCCTGGCGGCCCGCTCACAACGCCGTGGTCAGCAATACCTGATGGTCGTCGTCGGATCGGACGTCGATGCTCGCGATCGCGTCGACGGGCAGGCTGGTGGTGGCTGTGGGCCGCACCGTCCTGCCGGCCTCACCGGTCCAGGTGGCCAGTGTGGTGACCACTCCGGAGCGGTCGGTGACGGTCAGCGCGTACCCCTCGGTGTCGGCGCCGTAGCGACCGTCGCCGGGCCACGTGTCCTCGTAGGAGCACTCGACGAAGATGACCGTGCCCCAGGACGTCGACGCGACGGATGCGCTCGCGGTGATCGTCGTCGGGACCACGGGCGTGAACACCGTCTCGGTGGTGTTCGCGCGGTCCGGGACGGGCATGGCCGTCACCGGGGCGGCCGGTGGGTGGTCCTGCGTCACCAGCACCCCGACGGGGACGGCGACGGCGACCACGGCGGCCGCCGCTGCGAGGGCCGTCGCCGCTCGCCGGTAGCGTCTGCTCCGCTGCACCGTGCCCACCAACTGGGTCAGCACACGCGGTGCGGGCGACTCCTCGTCCTCGGGCGCAGCGTTCCCGGGCAACGTGCCGAACGCCTCGTCCGGTGTGATCAGGGCCAGCAACCCGGGCATGCCCGCCAGTTCGGACACGGCCTGCGAGCACTGTGCGCAGTGGGCGAGGTGGGCCTCGTATTCGCGCCGATCGCTCGGGGACATCGCGCCGAGCACGTATGCGGCGTCCCAGCGGACGTAGGGATCCTCGTGCGACTCGAAGTCGTCGAACGTCATCGGGTCACCCCCATTTCCTGCAGAGCCAATCGAAGGGCCCGCAAGCCGTAATGCATGCGGGATTTCACCGTTCCCTCCGGTATTCCGAGTTCGTCGGCGATCTGGTTGGTCGACATTCCCCGGTAGTAGCCGAGCACGAGGACCGCACGATGGTCGGGGCTGAGCCGGGCCAGCGCATCACCCATCATCCAGGCGTCGAGAGCGCCGTCCGAGCTGTCCGGGGCAGCGCGTTCGGGTGTGGAGCTCATCCCGATCTCACGCTGGGAGCGGGCGCTGCGGTGCTCGTCGAACACGAGGTTGCGGGCGACCGTGAACAACCACGCCCGAGCCGACGACTCCGACTGGTCGAGCACGTTCGGATGCTTCCAGGCTCGCAGCAGTACCTCCTGCACGATGTCCTCGGCGCGGGCGCGGTCGCCGGTCAGCCGCAGGGCATATCGCCACACTGCGGGGGCATGCTCCTCGTACAGGGCGTGCATCAGCTCGGTCTGGGCATCCGGCATCGGTCACCACCTCCCAGCAGTACACACGGTTCAACCGCGCCTCCGGTTCACCGCCCACCGAAACACAGGGAACCCCCAGGTGAGCCGGATCGCAGCGGCCGAAAACCCTTGGCCCGTAGATTAGGAGGTGTTCAGTGCCACGGCGGCGTGGACGAGGGCCTGGAACGCCTCCTCGTCGATCGTGTCGCCCTCGTGGAAATCGATGGCACGCCGGGTGTTGCCTTCGAGGCTGGAGTTGAAGAGTCCGGACGGGTCGTCCAGCGAAGCACCCTTGGCGAACGTCACCTTCACCGCATTCTTGTACGTCTCACCGGTGCAGATCATTCCGGCGTGCGACCACACCGGAACTCCTCTCCACTTCCACTCCTCGACGATGTCGGGGTCGGCCTTCGTGACGAGGGCGCGGATCCGGGCGAGCGTCTCGCCCCGCCAGTCACCCAGCTCCTCGATGCGCGCATCTATCAACTGCGAGGGAGAGTCGCCTCCGCCTCCCTCGTCCGAGCCGCTCGTCCGCTTCTTCATGGTGGACCGTCGCTCCCCTTCTGGCTGTCGTCGCTCGCCGTCACTCGAGTATCCCTCGCACATCGTGCCGGGATCGGCTACCGACCGATTTGCCTCTGGCGCGTCGACGCCGTCCTGGACCAAACTGGAATGGAGGTGAGGAGCAGCCCCATGAGCACAGCACGGATTCGACGCGGCATCGTGGCAGGCATCGACGGATCGGACGGCGCGCTGGAGGCGGCGGCGTGGGCGGCATCCGCGGCGAGGCGCTTCGAGGAGCCGCTGCGCCTCGTCCACGTGTTACCCAAGCATCCGAATTCCGCGGACGGTCACCCCGAAGGGGACGAGTTCCTCGACGCCGCCGAGCGCACCGTCCTGGACGGGCAGCGGGACCTGGACGTGGAGCGCAGTACCCACCCCGGCCC
>NZ_JAAOQS010000053.1:0-61552 GCF_011603105.1 Rhodococcus sp. A14
GGCGGCGGGGCCACGGGCCGCGCGTTCTGAGGCTGGGCGGCGGCAGGTCGGGGCGGCGGCGGCGTCGCCGGGACTGCGGGTTTCGTCACGGGGATCGCGACCGTCTCGTCGTCCGACGGCGGTGTCGTCTGCCCCTGCACCGTCGGGGTCTGCGTGGTCGGTGCGCGGTGCATCTTCACGGTCGCGGCGTCGCCCGATGCCGGCACGCTCTTCTGCGTCGGGATCGCGGTGGTGGCCGCCTCGGATGCCTTGTCCGCGGGTTTCGCGGCAGAGTCCGGGCCGGCCTGAGGTGTCTCGGCTCGTGGGCGTGGTGCCGGAGGCTTGGGCAGTTCGGGCTGCGGCTCGTCGGCCTTCTTCTCTGCCGCCTTCTCGGGGGCCTTCTTCTGCGGGGGCTTCGGCTCGGGTGACTTCGGTGCGGCGGGCTCTGCATCCGCCGCGGGCTGCGCGGTCTTCGCAGGCTTCGCGGTCGCGTCGGCGCCGCCGGTGCCCTTGCCGGCGGTGGTGCCTGCCGCTGCCGGTCCGGACGGTGTGTCCGCGGCCGGCTTCTGAGTCGATTCGTCTTTCTTCGGGTCCTGCACGCGCTGCCCCTCGGTCTGCAGAGAAATGAACGTTGGGGGCAGCCTAACGACATCGTGCGTCATCGGAGACCACGACAGGGCGCGTCGCGGACGCGGGCCGACGCAGTGACGGCACTGCGGCGGGGGCACAATAGGCGCATGACGTCTTTCGGTGACCTTCTCGGACCACAGCCCACGCTGCTCCCCGGGGACGACGAGGCCGAATCGGCCCTGTTGAACCACGAGGATCCGGCTTCCGTCGCAGCCGCCCATCCCACCGCCTCCATCGCATGGGCCTACCTGGCCGAGGCGGCCCTCCAGGCCGACGAGACCATCGCGGCGTACGCCTACGCGCGCACCGGGTACCACCGTGGACTGGACCAGTTGCGTCGCAACGGCTGGAAGGGTTTCGGCCCGGTTCCCTACAGCCACGAACCCAACCGCGGCTTCCTCCGGTGCGTCGCCGTGCTGGCGAAGGCGGCGAAGGCGATCGGCGAAACGGACGAGTACGCGCGGTGCCTCGATCTGCTCGAGGACTGCGATCCCCGAGCTGCCGAAGCGCTTGGCGTCGGTTAACGCCCTCAGCTCGGCGAAAGTCCGTGGCCGGGACGGGCTGAGGACTTCGGCCCAGCGACTGCGGGTGTCGGCACTGCCCATCCTGCAGTGCGCGATCGCTGCCGGCGCTGCCTGGTGGGTGGCGACGGTGGTGATCGGTCACCCGACGCCGTTCTTCGCGCCGATCGCCGCGGTGGTATCGCTGGGGCTGTCACTCGGCGCCCGCCTGCGCCGTTCCGTCGAGTTGGTGGCCGGTGTGACGATCGGGATCGGGGTCGGCGACCTCATCGTCTCCGTGATCGGGAGCGGTACCTGGCAGATCACCCTTGTCGTGATTCTGGCGATGTCCGCGGCCGTATTGCTGAACAGCGGACCGATCTTCTCGATGCAGGCGGGTAACTCCGCGGTGCTCGTGGCGACGTTGCTGCCACCCGGCGGCACCGCAGGTATCGACCGCATGGTGGACGCTCTGACCGGTGGCCTGGTGGGGATCGCCGTCGTCGCGCTGATTCCCACGCATCCCGTGGGGCGGGCGCGGAAGTACGCCGCGAACGTTCTCGGGACGGCGTCCGAAGTGATGCAGCTGGTGGCCGACGGTCTGGTGGCCAACGACGACAAGCCCATCGAGAAGGCCCTCCAAAAGGCGCGGGCAACGCAGGCGTCCATCGACACGCTGCGAACCCACCTCGCGGGCGGCCGCGAGATCAGCCGCATCTCGCCGCTGTACTGGAACACCCGCGGCCGGCTCGAACGACTCACCGCGGCCGCGGACCCACTCGACAATGCCTTGCGCAACATCCGGGTGCTCGCGCGGCGTTCGCTCACGCTGGTGCGTGACGACGAGATTCTCAACCCACGGCTCGTCGACCAGGTGGAGAAACTCGCCCACGCCTTGGAAACCCTCCGGCAGATGGCGCTCGCGGACCCCGGTCAGCAACCCGATCAGGCCGAGGCGGCGCGGGTGCTCCGTTCGGTGGCGTCGGGATTGAAACCGGAACTGGTGGAGAACGCGGGCCTGTCGGCCACGGTCGTCTTCGCGCAGATCCGGTCACTGACCGTCGACCTTCTGCAGGTCGCAGGGCTGAAGCGCATTTCGGCCATCGCCACCCTGCCGCCGACCGTGGAGAAGCCGGCCTATCGTCCCGAGCTCTGACCGCCCGAGCACGCTGTTGAACGTATGCGCATGTACGCATATGATCGGCAGAACTCGGGAGGAGGCTCACCCATGGGAGTCGGTCACGGCCATTCGCACGGCAACACGCAAGGCAGCGGTGAGGTAGGCCCGTCGCGGGGGCGGATCCGCCGCATGGTGATCGCTCTCGTCATCCTCCTCGCGTTCCTCGTTCTCGAGGTCGTCGTCGGTCTGACCGTCAACTCGCTGTCGCTGCTCGCCGACGCCGGGCACATGCTGACCGACGTCGTCGGAATGTCGATGGGTCTCGTCGCACTGCTCCTGGCACGCAAAGGCAGTGCCACCGCGGCCCGGACCTTCGGCTGGCACCGCGCCGAAGTGCTCACGGCCATGGCCAATGCCGCGATGCTGCTCGCCGTCGCGGTCTGGGTGTTCTACGAGGCGATCTCCCGCATCGGCGACGCCCCCGACCTTCCGGGCATGGCGCTGATCCTCACCGCATCCGTCGGACTGGCCGCGAACCTCGTGGTGATGCTGATGCTGCGCGCCGATTCCAAGGACAGCCTGGCAGTCCGCGGCGCATACCTCGAAGTGCTCGCGGACGCCGTCGGCAGCGTCGGCGTGCTCATCGCCGGCGGCGTCGTGCTGGCGTTCGACTGGACCTACGCCGACATCATCGTCGGTGTCCTCATCTCGCTGTGGGTGGTGCCGCGGGCGATGAAACTGGCCGCCGCGTCGCTGCGCATCCTCACGCAGGCGTCTCCCGAGGACGTCGACGTCGAATCGGTGCAGGCCGACCTCGAAGCGCTGCCCGGGGTCACCGGTGTCCACGACCTCCACGTGTGGACGCTCACGACGGGAATGGACGTGGCCACCGTCCACCTGACCACGGACGCCGACTCGTCCGCCGTCCTCGAATCGGCGCGGACCGTCCTCGAGAGCCACCTGCTCTCCCACGCCACGGTGCAGGTGGAATCCACCGCCAACGGACGCCACTGCGCCGAGAACGTCACCTGGTAGGGGCCCTGTCTGTTTCGTCCGGTTACGCGGCGGGAAACCGTTGTGGGACGACTCACGGAAGGGAACCCCATGTCCACTCTCGCAGCGTTCGCACGACCCGTCGCCGTTGCCGCACTCGGTGCGGCCGCCCTCTTCGCAGCACCGGCCGCCGCCTCCGCCGCGCCGTTCATGCCCGATCCGCTGGCGAACTGTAAGCCCGCCGCGACGCTCGATGTCGAAAAGAAAGGCAACCAGGTCGAGTGGGAGTTCGAGGGACCGGAAAAGGCCACGACCGACGCCCAGGTGACGTACCTCAACATCGGCGGCCAGGCGCCGACGCTCGGCACGTCCGGACCGTTGACGAACGGTGAGGGTGTCGAACGCGAACTGCCCGGCTTCACCGGACATTTGATTCCCGGCGGAACCTACGACCCCGACGGGCCGAAGGGGCCGCTGGAGGCCTGCACTCTCGGCTTCGGATTCGCCGTCACGCAGTGACCGTCACTTGGTGAACCGGGTGACACCCGCACCCGGCCGCCACAGGTCGACGTACAGGTGGTCGCCGTCGACGGTGTTGAGCACCACCTCGTCGAGGCCGAGTTCGAAGACGTCCGCCTCGGGGATTTCGTCGGGATAGTGCTCGAGGATCTGCTGTTTCAGCTCTCCGAGGATCTCGTCTGCGCGGCCGCTGATCTTGGCGTCGCCGCCGTCCATCGTGTGGTGACCGGGGTTGCTGTGGAGAGAGAATCGCGGATCGCGTTGCAGGTCCTGCACTTTGCGTGCACCGACCATCGAGCCGAGCAGTAACGCGCCCTCGTAGAACTCGACCTCGGTGCCGCTCACTCTCGGGGAACCGTCCTTGCGGAGTGTCGCCAGCACGTGGTGCTTGTGCGCCTCGAAGCGTGCGGCGACAGCCTTGGCGAGGTCGGGTGCTTCTGTCTCGAACTGCGTCCAGTTGGTCATGCCGACCAGTGTGCTCTCCTATCCCTGACATCTACTGTCAGGGATTTTCACTAGAATCGGAGCATGCGTTCGAGTCGGCTCGTCGAGGTGATGCTCCGTCTGGAGGGCAGTCGCAGGGCCACCGCGCAGCAACTCGCGGACGAACTCGGGGTCTCGGTCCGCACCGTGTATCGCGACGTCACGGCGTTGTCGGCGGCCGGTGTGCCGGTGTGGACGGAGAGCGGACCCGGTGGCGGAATCCGGTTGCTCGACGGCTGGCAGTCGAAACTCGGCGGGATGACGGGCGAGGAGACGTCCGCGTTGATGTTGCTCGGTGTCCCGTCGATCGCCGACGATCTCGGTCTTCGCGACGTCACCGCTGCCGCGCAGTCGAAGCTGTTGGGGGCGTTGCCTGTCCCGCTGCGCGCCGGGGCTCAGCTGTGGCGGGATCGGCTCTACGTCGACGCCCCCGGCTGGTTCGACGGGCCACGCGACAACGGCGATCTCCCGGTGGTGGCGTCCGCGGTGCTCGAGGGTCGGCGTCTCGGTATCCGCTACCGGAAGGGGAGCCGTTCCGCGGCAAGAACTCTCGATCCCCTGGGTCTGGTGGCGAAGGCCGGTGTCTGGTATCTCGTTGCGCAGCATCGCGGACGGACGCTGTCGTACCGGGTGTCGCGGATCAGTGACGCGACCGTGCTGAATCAACCGGCGGTACGTCCCGAGAATTTCGATCTGGGTGCGTGGTGGACGGCGTCGGTGGCCGAATTCGATCGTGCCCTTCTGCGATTCCGGTGCCGCGTGCGGCTCTCGCCCGCGTCGTGGCGACGGCTGCCGCGGGTGGTGGGTGTGGAAGCCGCACGCGTCGAACCCGGCCCGCCGGATGACGCCGGCTGGGTGACCGTCGACCTGTCGCTCGAGGCCGAAGACGTGGCACTCGACCAGTTGACCGTTCTCGGCGGGGGAGTCGAAGTGCTCCAGCCGCCTTCGCTACGCGAATCGCTGCGTGCGGTGGGAGACGCGATCGCCCGCCGGAACGGCTGAGATGGACTACCTCCGCGTCACCCGAGTCGTTCGAGCACCGTGGCGTTGGCGAGTCCGCCGGCCTCGCACATGGTCTGCAGGCCGAACTGGGCCCCGCGCTGGTCCATCGCGTTCACCAGCGTGGTCATGAGCCGGGCGCCGCTGGCCCCCAGCGGATGTCCGAGCGCGATCGCGCCGCCGTGCACGTTGACGCGGTCCAGGTCGGCTCCGGTGTCCGCGGCCCAGGCCAGGACCACCGGCGCGAAGGCCTCGTTGACTTCGAACAGGTCGATGTCGGAGATGTCGAGGCCGCTGCGCTGCAGCACCTTGCGTGTCGCGGGGATGACCGCGGTGAGCATCATCAGCGGATCGTCGCCGACGACGGAGAAGCTGTGGAGCCGGGCCAGCGGCCGCAGTCCCAGGCGTCCCGCGATCTCACTCGTGGTGATCATGAGCGCCGCACTTCCGTCCGACAGGGGACTGCTGTTGCCCGCGGTGATCGACCAGTCGATCTGCGGGAACCTCTCCTCGTAGAAGTCACTGCGGAAGGCCGGTCGCAGGCCGGCGAGAGCGTCCAGCGTCGTGTCCGGCCGGATGGCCTCGTCGACGCTCAGCTCCGGCAGGACGGCGAGTTCCTTCGCGAAGTTCCCGGCACTCGTTGCCGCCGCGGCCTTCTGATGGCTGCGCAGGGCGAACTCGTCCAGCTGGGTGCGCGAGAGTCCCCACCGGGCGGCGATGAGTTCGGCGCTGATGCCCTGCGGGACGAGGCCGTCGGGGTAGCGGCGCTCGAAGCCGACACCCATCGATTCGCGTCCGATGCTGCTGGACCCCATGGGAACTCGGCCCATCGATTCGACTCCGGCGGCGACGACGATGTCGTAGGCGCCCGACATCACGCCCTGCGCGGCGAAGTGGACGGCCTGCTGGCTGCTGCCGCACTGCCGGTCGACGGTCGTGCCGGGCACGGATTCGGGGAATCCGGCGGCGAGAAGCGCACTGCGGGTGATGTTCTGGCTCTGGTCACCGACCTGGGTGACGGTGCCGCCGATGACGTCGTCGATCAGTGCGGGATCGATTCCCGTGCGCTCGACGAGGGTCGACAGGCTGTGGGCGAGAAGGTCGACGGGGTGCACTCCGTGCAGGGCGCCGGAGGGCTTGCCCTTGCCGATCGGCGTGCGGACGGCCTCGACGATGACGGCGTCTCTCATGATCGTTCCTTTCGGTGCTGTGAGTACTTGTCAACCGCGGGCGGTTGACAAGTACTCACGGGGTGGATTCATCCGTGTGGCGGTGAGTGCGGCGACGACGGCCACCACAGCCACCGCCGACCAGGCGAGTTGGAACGCGGCGTGGGTGTCTTCGTCACCGGCGGTCGTACCGAGGAGGGCGACCAGCATGCTCACGCCCAGCACGGTTCCGACCTGACGGCTCATGGTGACGACGGCACTACCGGTGGCCGAGCGCGACTGCGGTAGTCCGGCGGTGGCGGACGACAGGATCGTCGGCAACGCCAGACCGACCCCGACACCGGCGATCATCCAGCCGGGCAGTAGTTCCGACGCGTACTGCGGTTCCATCCCGACGGACGAGAGAACGAGCACGGCGCCGGCCGCCCACAGGGCGCTGCCCGCCGCGGTGATCGCTCCGGCCGAGAACCTGCGGGACAGGAACTGGCCGACCACGGCGAACACCGGCACCATCAACGGGCCCGGCGCGATCGCGAGACCCGTCAGCAGCGCGGAGTACCCCCACACCTGCTGCAGCCACAGGATGTTCGCGAGCAGGCCGGCTGCGAAGGCGGCACTGAACGCGAGCGCCGTCACGTTCGACCAGGCGAACGTCCGCACCTTCAGCATGGCGGGTTCGATGAGCGGCTCGCGCTGCCTGCTGTTTCTCCACCAGAACAGTGCGACCGACGCGGCAGCGACGGTGAACGCGAGCGCGATTCGGGGGTCGCCCCAGCCCCAGTCGGGTCCCTGGACCAGCCCGAGTGCGAGGGCACCGATGCCGACGGTCAACAGGGCGGCGCCGAACAGGTCGAGGTTTGTGTCACGGGCGGCCGGGCGGAAGTCGGGGACCAACCGGACGGTGGCGATCAGGAAGGCGATACCGATGGGGACGTTGATCAGGAAGGCCCAGCGCCACGACGCCTCGACGAGCAGGCCACCCACCACGGGACCGAAGGCCGCGGCCGCGGCGCCCGACGCGGCCCAGATCCGGACCGCGCCCGCACGTGTGGCTTCGGGGACCGTGCTGATGAGCAGTCCCAGGCTGGCGGGGGTCAGGGCGGCGGCACCGACGGCCTGGAGCAGTCGGAAGGCGACGAGCAGCCACAGCGAGGGGCTCAGCGCGCATGCCGCGCTCGCCACGGTGAACAGCGCCAGCCCGAGAAGGAATCCGCGCCGGCGGCCGACGCGGTCGGCCCAGCGTCCGAGCGGAACCAGGAGTGCGGCGAACACGATCGCATAGCCGCCCAGCACCCAGCTGAGGTCGCCGAGGCTGTAGCCGGGGTAGCTCGCCGCGATGTCGCCGAACGCGACGTTGACGACGAACAGATCGAGGCTGGCGACGAACGGCGCGCCGGAGAGGACGGTGAGGAGCGGGCCGAGCCGCACTTCCTCACGCACCTGACTATTGAGGGCCATAGTCAGCAATCTACACCTGACTATGGCTATGGCAAGTCAGGTGTGACGGACACCTCGGATCGACGGTTTGCGCTGCAGAGATCCCGTGGCGGTCCTAACGTGAGGCATGGCTGTTCTGACCCCCGGATTCCACGGCAGACCTCGCAGCGAGCACTCTCTTCCGCCCGGGCAGTACGAGGTCGGCGATTTCCCGGTCCTCTCGGCGGGACCGACGCCCCGCGTCCCGACCGACACGTGGACGCTGACCGTGACCGACCAGACCGGCCGGCGCCGCGAGTGGTCGTGGGCCGAATTCATGAAGCTCCCGCAGGAGCGGCCGACGGTCGACCTCCACTGCGTCACACGTTGGTCGAAGTTCGGAACGTCGTGGAAGGGGGTCTCGCTCGACACCCTGTTCGCGGACGTCGAGACGTCCGCGGGATTCGTCCTCGTCGGATGCGACGGCGGCTACACCACGAACCTCCCCATCGCCGACATCCTCGGCGGCAAGGCGTGGATCGTGCACACCTACGAGGGGGCGCCCCTCGCACCGGTGCACGGGGGTCCGGCCCGTCTGCTCGTGCCGCATCTCTACCTGTGGAAGTCCGCGAAGTGGGTTCGGTCGATTCAGCTCGTCACCCAGGACGTCCCGGGCTTCTGGGAGCAACTCGGATACCACGATCGCGGCGACCCGTGGCGGGAGCAGAGGTACCAGGGTGACCAGTGAACTTCTGGGCCGCGCCGTGCTCAGCTGGCGAGTGGCGGAACTCGTCGACTCGTGGCCCGAGACGGCGAGTGCGCGGGCACTGGTCCTCGAGGTCCCGGACTGGCCGGGGCATCGCGCCGGGCAGCACGTCGATCTCCGCCTGACCGGTCCCGACGGATACACCACCGAACGGAGCTACTCGCTGGCGTCGCCGGCCGAGCGTTCACCGGGTGGGTGGCGATTGCAGTTGGTCGTCCAGCGGGTGGCGGACGGTGAGGTGTCTCCGTATCTGACCGAGGTGTTCGCCGCGGGCAATCTGATCGAGGTGCGCGGACCGATCGGTGGCTGGTTCGTGTGGTCGCCGCGCGAGGGTGGCGGCGCGCCGGTGCTTCTCGTCGCGGGTGGGTCGGGGATCGTGCCGCTGATGTCGATGATTCGCGAGCGCCGGTTCCGGCACGACCGCACGCCGTTCCGGCTCGTGTATTCCCTCCGGACGCAGGCCGACGAATTGTTCGCGGACGAGCTGAACCGGCCCGGGAGCGGCGACGGGGGAGTCGAGACGTTCGTCCTCTGCACCCGTGAGGACTCGCGGCGTCCGGCGGGTCGGATCACTGCCGCCGATCTCGCGGCATGGGGATGGCCGGCGGACTTCGCGCCGCGCTGCTTCGTCTGCGGGCCCACCGGATTCGTCGAGGAGGCGGCTCGCCTGCTGCTCTCGCTCGGGCACTCGCCGGACGACATCAAGACCGAGAGGTTCGGTCCTTCGGGACCGTGACCGGAGGAAGGAATTGTCGATGAGTACGTTGCAGGGCAACGACTTCGAGGACGGGAACGTTCTCGGCGGGCCGTTCGCGGAGATCTTCGTTCACGACCTCACCGCGGCGACCGGACAGTGCCGGTTCTGCGGTCTCGACGGACCGATGGCGGCGGTGCACGTCTATACGCGTGCGCCCGGTGTGGTCGTGCGGTGCCCGGGATGTCAGGAGGTGCTGCTGCGACTGGTGTCGACTCCGCGCGGGCTCGAACTCGACGCCAGCGGGCTGTCGCACCTGTCCTGGAAACTGTGAGCGCTGACTATGGAATTTGCAAGTCAGCTATGCTGAGGTGCATGGACGCGGCACGGTTGGACGGCTTTCTGGCAGATCGCGACACCTGGCGGGCGACGCACTGCTCCATCGGCAAGGCGATGGACGTGATCGGCACGCGTTCGGCCGTCCTGATCCTGCGCGAGGCCTACTACGGCACCACGCGATTCGACGACTTCGCGAAACGGGTCGGCATCACCGAGGCCGTGGCGGCGTCCAGGCTGCGTGAACTGACGGCCGAGGGCCTGTTCGAGCGGCAACCCTACAAGGAACCCGGGCAGCGCACCCGCTACGAATACGTGCTCACCGAGAAGGGGCGCGACCTCCTGCCCGCCGTGCTCGCGCTGATGCAGTGGGGCGACAAGTATCTCCAGGGCAAGCACGGTGCACCCATCGGGGTGCGGGACGACGCGACCGGCGAACCCGTGCGCGTCGAGGTCCGCAGCCCCGACCGCGAGGTGCCGCTGGCGGAACTGCGGCTGACCCCCAACTTCACCGAAGAGGATGCGTCCCGCCCGTGAGTACTTCTCAACCGCCCGCGGTTAATAAGTACTCACGGGTCAGAGCCAGAAGCGCATCAGGTAGTTGCCGTACTGCGCGTAGATCTCCGGAACCCCGGACAGTTCGAACAGCCGGTAGATGACGTCGAAGAACACCACGTTGATCGACGGCACGAACAGCAGCGCCACGAGGATCAGCAGTCCGTACGGCTTGAACTGGTCGACGGACCTGCGGGTGCGGGGCGGCAGGAACGGCTCGAGCGCGGCGTACCCGTCGAGTCCGGGTACCGGCAGGAGATTGAGCACGGTGGCCATCACCTGCAGGAACGCGAGGAAACTCAGTCCCGTCCAGAATACCTGGTGGTCGCCGCCCAGCCCGAACCAGCGGATCACCGCGAGGAGGACGATCGCGGACACCAGATTCACGGCGGGTCCGGCGAGCGACACCCGCGCCTGCACCTTCGGCGAGAACAGTCCGGTGCGCAGGTACACGGCGCCGCCGGGCAACCCGATCCCGCCGAGTGCGATGAACAGCACCGGCAGACCGATCGACAGCAGCGGGTGGCTGTACTTCACCGGGTTGAGCGTGAGATAGCCGCGCACCTCGACGTCGGTGTCGCCGTGCCGCCACGCCGTGAACGCGTGCGCGAACTCGTGCAGGCAGAGCGTCACCACCCATCCCGCGACCACGAGCAGGAACACCCCGACGTGGCCGAGGACGGACTCCAGTTCGGCGCGCCACGCGAGAACACCGCCGGCGACCGCCACGGCGACGACCAGAAGGAACACCGGACTGGGGCGTACCGCGGTGGTCCGCGCCCGGGGCAGGCTCATCGGACCAGCAACCACTCTTGGTCGTGACGGTAGAACGTCGAACGCTTGACTTCGCGCGGGTTCGGCACGCCGTCGCGGGTCAGCGCCGCGGCGGGCGACCCGAGCTGCACGGCGCGGCCCTCCACCCAGCGGCGGGGCAGCCAGCGCCTGCGAGGTTCGACCGACGCCCGCAGACCGGGCATCCGTGGGGTCGGGGTGACGTTCATGCTCGTCGTCGTCCCCGAGAACAACCGGGTGTCGTCGACGTAGGCCTCGCCGACGAGCGGCCCCCCGTCCGGTCCCGTGACGGTGGCGCACCCGACGAGCGCGATGCCCGCGTCGTCGCGGATGAGGGGGACCGGCTTGGCCGTCCCCTTCAGCGCGGTGCGGGCGCCGCGGGCGCCGGAGGACAGGTGGTAGGCGTCCGTCGCCTCCGAACGATGCTCCGCGACGTACGCGAGTTCGATGTGCAGGCGTTCGGTGCGCATCAACCGGGTCAGGGTGGCCGCGAAGGCGGCGTCGCTGCCCACCACGATCAGTCGCGGATCCACGACGACCTGAAGTTTGGAGAAGACCTCGTCGAAGTCGTCCTTGTCCGGGACGGCAGGTGCGCTCGAGGTCGAAATGGAGCCCAGAGGTAGGGGAAGCGGCACGTCGCCGCAAATGAGCACTACGGGGGTCAACGCCACTCCTCGCCCGGATGTCCCGCCGCGATTTCCGCAGCTTCCCTTTCGGATCATCCTAGTGGCACGCCCGAGATGGCCTCCCCAGCCGTACTGTGGGGTCTGTTCTCCGTGCCCTCGGCTAGACTGTTCCCCCGGCCACTGCCTACGAACGGCAGGACCACGCAGTCGGATACGACTGTACGTCGACCGTAGGAGACAACGTCATGCCGGCAATCGTCCTGATCGGCGCCCAGTGGGGCGACGAGGGCAAGGGCAAAGCTACCGATCTACTGGGCGGACGCCTGCAGTGGGTGGTGCGCTACCAGGGCGGTAACAACGCCGGACACACTGTGGTTCTTCCGAACGGCGACAAGTTCGCGCTGCATCTGATCCCGTCCGGAATCCTCACTCCGGGCGTCACGAACGTCATCGGCAACGGTGTCGTGGTGGACCCGGGAGTGCTGCTCACCGAACTCGCCGGACTCGACGAGCGGGGTGTGGACACCAGCCGCCTGCTGCTCTCGGCCGATGCGCACCTGATCATGCCGTACCACGTTGCCATCGACAAGGTCACCGAACGCTTCCTCGGGGCCAAGAAGATCGGCACCACCGGCCGCGGCATCGGGCCCTGCTACCAGGACAAACTCGCGCGTGTCGGCGTCCGCGTGCAGGACGTGCTGGACGAGAAGATCCTCACCCAGAAGGTCGAGGCGGCACTCGAGTTCAAGAACCAGGTGCTCGTCAAGATCTACAACCGCAAGGCCCTGGACCCGCAGCAGGTCGTCGACGAGGTGCTCGAGCAGGCAGACGGGTTCAAGCACCGGATCGCGGACACGCGCCTGCAGCTCAACGAGGCACTCGAGCGCGGCGAGACGGTGCTGCTGGAGGGTTCGCAGGGCACGCTCCTCGACGTCGACCACGGCACCTACCCCTACGTGACGTCGTCCAACCCGACGTCCGGTGGCGCAGCGGTCGGTTCGGGCATCGGACCCACCAAGATCACCACGGTGCTGGGCATCCTCAAGGCGTACACCACCCGCGTCGGCTCGGGCCCGTTCCCGACCGAACTCTTCGACCAGAACGGCGAATATCTCGCCAAGACCGGCGGCGAGGTGGGTGTCACCACCGGCCGCGCTCGTCGCACCGGATGGTTCGACGCCGTGATCGCCCGCTACGCAACGCGTGTCAACGGCATCACCGACTACTTCCTCACCAAGCTCGACGTGCTCAGCAGCCTCGACACCATCCCGATCTGCGTCGGCTACGACGTCGACGGCGTGCGGTACGACGAGATGCCCATGTCGCAGACCGACGTTCATCACGCGAAGCCGATCTACGAGGAAATGCCCGGTTGGTGGGAAGACATCTCCCATGCCCGGACGTTCGAGGAGCTCCCCAAGAACGCGCAGAACTATGTCCTGCGCCTCGAGGAACTGTCGGGTGCGTACATCTCCTGCATCGGTGTCGGCCCCGGCCGCGACGAGACCATCGTCCGCCGCGACGTGGTGCGGTAGTCCGCGCGCCTGTCGCCGAATGTGACATCGGTTCAGTTGAATTGAACCGATGCGACATTCGGCGATCCGCGATACATTCGAGCCGATGATCAGGACTGTCGAAGCGAGTACCCGGACGCCGGCCGGCCGGTGGTACGACAGCTTCCACGCAGCGGCCGCCGTCCTGGAGGCATTCGGGCACGACACGCCGGACACCGGCAGGTGCGTGGCGGTGGTGTCGACGGATCTGGGCGTCTGGGTGTTCGAGGGTGACCCGAGGTCGACGGTGGACGCGTTCGTCCACGCGGTGGAGCGGGCGATACTCGCCGGCGGGCAGGCGTTCGTGCTGGGATGCGCCAGGGTGACCGGTGCGGATCAGCGGGCCGTCCGGACCCTCCGGGTTCCGGGCGGCGACAGGATGGCGGCGGCCGCGGCGTTGGCGCGCGAACTCGTCGGCGACCCGCAGGCGCTGATCAGAACAGCACCGGGTCGTCGAAACCCGGAGTGTGCTCGAGGGCCAGCAGTTCGCGCTTGGTGAGGGTGCCGCCGCCGGCGGAGAAGCCGCCCACCTGCCCGCCGGCGGCGAGGACGCGATGGCACGGGATCACGATCGGCAGCGGGTTACGGCCGAGGGCCTGACCGACGGCCTGCGCGGCACCCGGCTTGCCGAGTTCCGCCGCGATGTCGCCGTAGGTGAGCGTGGTGCCCGGGTCGATTGCGCGGGTGAGGTCGTATACGGTGCAGTCGAATTCGGGGACTCCCTCGAAGTCGAGGTCGATCCACCGCAGATCGTCGAGTGCGCCGCCCAGATGTTCGCGTATTCCGTCGATGGCCCGCTGGACCGGTGCCGGCGGCTGGTGCTCCACCGCATCCGGGAAACAGTGTTCGAGACGCTGCCGGGTGGATTCGGGTGAACCTTCGGGCAATTGCACACCCACGATTCCGGCGGCCCGCCACGCGATGGCGCAGGTGCCGAGGGCCGTGTCGAACAGGGCGATTCCTGTGGTCACCAATCCAGTATGCCTCCCACATCTGACGTTCACCTTCCGTTGACCGCGGTTGGACATCCTCGAAGCTCGCCGACCGAGGAGATGTTTCCGTGTACCTGTCCCGCCGTGCCCTGCTCCGCTCCACCGCACTCGGGTTGCTGGCCGTGCCCGCCGCCGCGTGCTCCGATTCCGGTAGTGCGGGTCCGGCGCTGGTCCGTGAACGACCCACCCTGACGCACGGTGTCGCGGCGGGGGACGTGCGAGCCGACGGTGCGCTCGTCTGGGCGAGGTCCGACCGTCCCGCCACGATGATCGTGGAGACCTCGGCCACCGAGTCCTTCACCGACCCGATGCGGTTCGAGGGTGGACTGCTCACTCCGGACACGGACGGCACCGGACGGCTGCGGCTGACCGGACTACCCGCAGGGCAGCAGGTGCACTACCGGGTGACTCTCGAAGGCGACGACGGCGCCACCTCGGAGGCGGTGACGGGTGTCTTCCGCACCGCTCCGAGCGCCGCAGGGGACATCCGGTTGCAGTGGTCCGGGGACACGGCTGGTCAGGGGTACGGAATCAATCCGGACATCGGCGGAATGCGAATCTTCGACACGATGGCCGCGCGCGACCCGCACCTGTTCCTGCACTCGGGCGACGTCGTGTACGCCGACGGTCCGCTGAAGGAGTCCTTCACGCTGCCGGACGGACGCGTGTGGCGGAACACGGTCAGTGAGGCGAAGAGCGCGGTCGCGCAGACGCTGGACCAGTACCGCGGCCAGTACGCGTACAACCTCACCGACGACAACTACCGCAGGTTCAATTCCTCTGTGGCGCAGATCGTTCAATGGGACGATCACGAGACCGTCAACAACTGGTACCCCGGTGAGGTCCTCGATCTCGACACGTACACGGAGAAGAACGTGGACGTGCTGGCGCAGAGGGCATTCCAGGCGTACCACGAGTGGCTGCCGACGGAGCCGGCCGACGCGGTCGACGGTCGCGTCTACCGCAAGATCGGGTACGGGCCACTGCTCGACGTGTTCGTCCTCGACATGCGCACCTACAAGGACGCGAACGGGGTCAACACCGGTGCGGCCGGGCAGATTCTCGGTGCGGCCCAGAAGGACTGGCTGATCCGGGAACTCGGTGCGTCCACGGCGACGTGGAAGATCATCGCCAACGACCTCCCGCTCGGGGTGGTGGTCCCGGACGGCGACACCGCGTTCGAGGGCGTCGCGAACGGGGAGCCCGGTCAGCCGTCGGGCCGGGAATCCGAGATCGCCCAGGTGCTGTCGGCGATCAAGGCGGGGCGGATCACCGGGACGGTATGGCTCACTGCGGACGTGCACTACACCGCCGCGCACCGGTACTCTCCCGACCGCGCCGCGTACAAGGATTTCGACGAGTTCTGGGAGTTCGTCTCCGGTCCACTCAACTCGGGCGGCTTCGGTCCGAACGACCTCGACGCCACGTTCGGCCCCGAGGCCGTGTTCGTGCACGCGCCGCCCGCACCCAACTCGTCGCCGCTCGACGGATACCAGCACTTCGGTGAGGTGTTCATCGACGGGCAGACGTCGGAGTTGCGGGTGGACCTCCTCGACGCGGCCGGGACGGTGCTCTTCAGTCAGCTGCTGCCGCCGCCGGCGCGCTGATCGTCTGAACCAGGCCAGTCCGGATCTTCTGGACTGGTCGGCTGGTCGGTAAAGATTCCGCCGAGAGGGGCGCCGATCCGGAACTGCTCCAGGCGAAACACGCCCGTACCTCCCTCTTTGGGGCCGTAGTGCGCGACCGCTGCGGCCAGGAGAAGCATGCACGCGAGGGTGATCAGTGTCGTCATGGATTCGAGCTTCGCCAGAACTGGCTTTGAGTTGAATAGCCAAGAGGTTGATACTGGACTGCATGATGACTCGCGTACTCGGTGCACGCTCCCTGGCCAGGGACCTCGGCAACTGGCAGGACGACAGCAGCCGGCGGTCGGCCGCGCGGCCCGCCTACCGGGCGCTGGCCGACGGGATCCGCCTGCTCGTGCACGACGGCCGCATCCCGTTGGGGGTCGCGTTGCCGAGCGAGCGCGAACTGGCGTCGATGCTGGAGTTGAGCCGGACCACGATCACGTCATCGTATTCGGTGCTCCGGGACGAGGGGTATCTCATCAGCCGTCAGGGGTCGCGCAGCACTGTCGCGCTGCCGCTCGGGGCACGGCAGAACGGGCTGATGTTCCGGGCGCACCAGCCCGGTTCCGACAGTTCGGTGGTCGATCTCAGCTATGCCGCGATGGCCGCGCCCGCGGAGGCGGTCGAGCAGGCCTACGCCTATGCGTTGCAATCGCTTCCGCAGTTCCTGCCGACGCACGGAATGGAGCCGGTCGGGATCGGCGCGTTGCGGGACGTGATCGCCGCCCGCTACCGGGCACGAGGGCTGGAGACCTCGCCCGAGCAGATCATGGTCACCTCCGGTGCCCAGCATGCACTGCGGCTGCTCCTCAACGTGCTCACGGCGCCGGGGGAGCGGGTGCTGGTCGATCACCCCACGTACCCCAACGCGCTGGAGGCGATCCGCAGGGTCGGTGCGCGTCCGGTCCCGGTCCCGGTCCGTCCGGAGGGCGGGGCGTCCGGGGCGTGGGATCTCGACGGAATCCGCAGCGCCGCCCGGCAGACCGCGGCCCGGATGGCGTACCTGATCCCGGACTTCCACAACCCCACCGGACTGTGCCTCGACGGGTCCGGGCGGGCCGAATTGGCGCGGATCGCGCGCGACACCCGCATGACCCTGGTGGTGGACGAGACGATGGTCGACCTGTGGCTGGATGAGCCGTCCCCGGGGCCGGTCGCGGCGCACGGCAGGGGAGCCGCGAAGTCGGAGGTCGTGACGATCGGGTCGGCGGCGAAGTCGTTCTGGGGCGGGCTGCGCGTCGGCTGGATTCGCGCCGATCCGGCCCTGATCACCCGGCTCGCCGGGGCGCGGGCCGCGGTCGATCTGGGCACGCCGGTGATGGACCAGCTCGCGGCGGCGCATCTGCTCTCCGACGACGAACTCGTCCTCGCACGACGCCGGGCGGAGCTGCGGGAACAGCGGAGCGCGATGCTCGACGCTCTCGCCGACCGCCTGCCGGACTGGATCTCGACCATCGGTTCGGGAGGGATGTCGCTGTGGCTGCGCATGCCCGCGCCGGTGTCGACGGCGCTGGCCGCGACGGCCCCCAACTTCGGGGTGCTGCTGGCGGCGGGACCGCGCTTCGGTGTGGAGGGCGCGTTCGAGCGGTTCGTCCGGCTCCCGTACGCGCGGACGTCCGACGAGCTGCGCCGCGGTGTCGACTGCATCGCGGCAGCGTACGACACGCTGGCCGTCGACCGTGAGCTCGCGGAGCCGTCCCTCGTCGTCTGAGCCCGTGAGTGGCGAAGCGTGCCGGGACACGCTTCGCCACTCACGTGGGGATCAGGTCCAGACGGTGTCGATGTCGACGCCTTCGCGGGCAGGCGGGGTGGGTGCGCCGGCAGGGGTGCGGGAGAACCGCGGCGCCGGGGCGTGCTGGGTGACGCCGTCGAGGTCGATCAACGACCCGCGGGCGGCGATGTGCTCGTTGGACGGCGCCTCCGCGAACGTCAGCACGGGCGACACGCAGGCGTCGGTGCCGAGGAAGATGGCAGCCCACTCGTCGCGGGTCTTCGACAGGAACTTCTCGGCGAAGACCTTCTTCATCTGCGGCCACGCCGAGATGTCCATCTGCTGCGGCAGTTCGGCGGGATCGAGTTCGAGGCCCTGCAACAGCAGGGCGTAGAACTGCGGCTCGATCGAGCCGACGGCCATGTACTTGCCGTCGGACGTCTCGTAGGTGTCGTAGAACGGCGCGCCGGTGTCGAGCAGGTTGACGCCGCGCTCGTCGGACCAGACGCCGCGGCCGCGGAACGCCCACATCATGTGCGACAGGGCGAGTGCGCCGTCGACCATCGCCGCATCCACGACCTGGCCCTTGCCGGACGACTGGCGCTCCACCAGCGCCGACAGGATCCCGAAGATCAGGAACATCGAACCGCCGCCGAAGTCGCCGACCATGTTCAGCGGCGGCACGGGACGTTCACCCTTGCGGCCGATGGCGTGCAGGACACCGGTCAGTGAGATGTAGTTGATGTCGTGCCCGGCGGCGCTGGCCAGCGGACCCTCCTGGCCCCAGCCCGTCATCCGTCCGTACACGAGCCGCTCGTTGCGCCCGAGGCAGACGTCGGGGCCCAGGCCCATGCGCTCGGTGACCCCGGGGCGGAAGCCCTCGATCACGACGTCCGCGCGCTCGATCAGGCCGAGGACCTTCTCGACCTGCTCAGGGTCCTTCAGGTTGGCCTCGACGACGCGACGACCACGCTGGATCTGGTCGTACGGGCCGTCCGGCGGAATCACTCCGGGACGCTGGACGCACACCACGTCGGCGCCGAGATCGGCCAGGAGGGCGGCGGCGTGCGGGCCCGGTCCGAGGCCTGCGAATTCGACGACGCGAATGCCCGCGAGGGGGCCCTTCTTCTCTGTAACTGGAGCAGACACGCGAGTTCCTCATTCCGGTGCGAGACAACCTGTCGAATCGACGTTAACTTGCGGGTGCCCGGCCGTGTGCCCCGGGTCACCGGAGCCGCCCCGGGTGACCCCGCGCTCTTGCCTGCCTGCGGGTCCGCGGGGCACAGTTGATTCATGAGTCTTCAGGGTGAGCTCGTGAGTTTCGTGGCCAGCACCGATCTGGACGTCTCGGAGATGTTCTACGTGGAGACCCTGGGGCTGACTCTCGTCTCACGGGACGAGTTCGCGTTGGCCCTCGATTGCAACGGCTCCCTGCTCCGGGTCACGCTGGTGCAGGCGAAGGCCGACACCGGGTACACCGTGCTGGGGTGGAAGGTCGCCGACCTGAACAAGGTCGTCGAATCACTGCGCAGCAAGGGCATCGAGTTCACCGAGTACCCGGGGATGGATCAGGACGAGCATGCGGCCTGGCGCGCCCCGGACGGCATCCGCGTCGCGTGGTTCCGGGATCCGCACGACAACGTGCTGTCGCTGTTCGAGGATCCGAACTGACCGGCGTCAGGGGCGGGCCGCACCGCGGCCGGCGAGTAGTGCCTCGGTAGCGTCCCACAACCGCGCGGCGAGTTCGGCGTCACGTGCGTCCTTGCTCGGGTGAACAACCTTGCAACCCTTGACGTATTCGCCGGTGAACTTGCCGCTCTCCGTCGCGGTGGCGGTCCAGACCACCGTTTCCGCAGCCTTCGCGACGTCGGCCGTGAACGGGGTCAGGAGCGTCCCCACCACCTGGTGGCCGAACAGCAGACCCCGCCCGAGGGAGGTGCCGCGGACGAAGCCGGGGTCGGCGCAATTGACGACCAGCCTCGCGGGATCGGACCGGCGCGCCAACTCCCGCGTGAACAGGGTCAGGGCGAGTGTCGAGTTGTTGTACGCACGCTGGCCGTGGAACGTGTCCTTCGTGCCGTCGAGGTCGTCGAAGTCGAGGTGCCCGCCCCGATGTCCCGACGAGTTGACGTCCACTATGCGTGCCGGATGCCGGTACCCGGCGGCGTCGGCAGTCGACGCCGCAGCCATCGCCGGAGCCAGCGACGTCGCCAGCACGAACGGCGCGAGGTAGTTCACGGCGAACATCTCTTCGATGCCGTCGACCGTCAGCTGACGACGCCCCACGGCGATGCCGGCGTTGTTCACCAGCACGTCGATCCGCGGGAACCGGTGCAGCAGTTCCTCGGACAGCTTGCGGGCCCGATCGAGCGAGGACAGGTCGGCGAGCGCCGAATTCAGCCGGTCGCGATCGGCGCTCTCGGACAGTTCGGCGATCACCGCGTCGATCCTGTCCTGGTCCCGGCCGACCAGGACGACGGTGGCCCCGCGGCGTGCGAGTTGGCGGCAGGTCTCCAGGCCGAGCCCCGAGGTGGCACCGGTGACCACCATGGTGCGGCCTGCGAGATCGTTCGACTCGGTCATTCTCGCCTCCCGAATGCAGGTCTCTACGAGAGTAGGGCAACCGGGAGGGACGCACCGTGGAACGAACCGACGGCGCGGCCACGGGTGAGGCCGTTACGTATGCGGCTCGCCGCGGGTTCGGCCTAGCGTCGGTGTTCGTACCCCAGCCAAGCGCGTCGACGCTCGCCGAGCGGATCGTTCTCCACCCGGCTCGTGTCGTCGATGATGAGCGTCTCCCGGCGCTCCGGCGAGTACCGGGGCCATCCGGGTGCCGGGGTCCCGTGCCGGGCGAAGTGCAGCCAGTGCGACTGGACGGTGTCGGTGACGGCCCGCAGCCCGCGGCGGCCCCCGAGCGCGGTGAGCAGCCGCGCCCACGGCCCGGTCAATCCGAACACCGCGTACATCTCCGTGGCGTGGGTGGCGCCCAGCCCGAGGACACGGAGTAGCCGGGGTGCGAAGTCGTACCGGTAGCTGTAGGTCGGTGCGATGGTCGTGTGGCCCTGTGCGCACAGGACGGACGGTTCCCAGAACGTCACGTCGCCGCCGAGGTCCGCTGCCGCACGCCGACCGGGATAACCGGGGTAGGCGGCGATGGCCCGTTCCTTCACCGACGCGTCCACGTGCGAGAACATCTTGTCGATCCGGGTGGGATCGGTGGGCAGGATGTTCAGGAACCGGGGAAATACCCTGCCCTCGTGGCGGTTCGTGCCGATGATCAGCGGCACCGGGTGCCCGGAACCGGAAGCGAAACAGTCGAGCGGATGCGTGGGAAGGAAGAAGCCGTCGACGACGGGCGCGAACGCGCGGGTTCCCGGTTCCTCGTCGGCGCCCCGGTGCGCCAGTGTCGTCCCCGCCTCGACGAAGTCGGCCGGGTCGGCGGTCTCGAGCCACGTCGCGGCGTCGGCGAGCGGGACCCCAGCGATCTCGAGGAATTCGCGCGACCACCGCGCGGCCCGCTCGGGGTGATACGCGGACGCCACCGGAGGGCTTTCCGCGATGGCCCGTGCGAACAGTCCTTTCGCGGCGGGGGTGGTCATCAGTGTGGTGACGGCGTTGGCGCCCGCGGATTCGCCGAAGACGGTCACGTTGTCGGGGTCGCCGCCGAACTCGGCGATGTTGCGTTGCACCCATTCGAGTGCGGCCACCTGGTCGCGGAGTCCGAGGTTGGAGTCGAAAGGCCGTGCGGGGGTGGAGAACTGGGTGAAATCGAGGTATCCGAGCGAGCCGAGGCGGTAGTTGATCGACACGTACACGATGTCGCCGCGGCGGACCAGCGACTCACCGCTGTAGAGCGACGAGGACGAGGACCCGCCGGAGTAGGCGCCGCCGTGGATGAAGACCATCACGGGTCGCGATCCGGATGCGGACCCGGGTGCGAGCACGTTCAGGGTGAGACAGTCCTCGTCGGTCCCACCACCCTGCGGTGCCGGGGACCCGAAGTGGAAGGCCCGCCGGACCCCCGACCACGGCTCGACCGGTTGCGGGGCCCGTAACCGCAGAGGCCCGACCGGGGGAGCGGCGTAGGGGATACCCCGCCAGGCAGTCAGGTCGTCGTCGATCCGGCGCCCTCCGACGGCGCCGGCATCGGTGTGGACCTCGAGAGCGTTCACAGGCCCTGCCCGTAGTAGCCCCGGTACCCCTCCCAGGCCAGCCTGCGCTCCCGGCGCGGATCGTCCTGGACGGTGGTGACGGTGTCGAACACGAGTGTTGCCCTCCTGTCGGTGTCGTACTTCGGCCATGACGCCAACGGTGTTCCCTGCGAGGAGAAGTGCAGCCAGTGCCGCTGCACGGTGTCCGTCACGTCCTTCAGTCCGCGACGACCGCCCGGTAGGGTGAGGCCGCGGCCGATCAGGGTGTCGGCGATGTCGAACACCGCGAACAGCTCGAATCCGTGTGTGGCGTCCAGTCCGAGCCATTTCATGGCGCGCGGAGCGAAGTCGAAACGGTAGCTGAAGGTGGGGGCGAACGCGGAGTGGGCCTCGGCAAGTTCGATCGACGGCCTCCAGAACGTCAGATCGCCGCCCAGGTCGACGGCCGCGTCCGGCGCCGGGTAGCCGGGATACGCGGCGGTGACGCGGGCCTCGGCGCCCGGGTCGGTGAGTGCGAACATCCGCCCGATCCGGTCGGGGTCGGTCGGCAGCGCGTCCAGGAGTTTCGGGAACAGGGTGCCCTCACGGGCGTTGGTACCGATGATCAGCGGAACCCGGTGCGCCGAGCCGTCGGCGAACGCGTCGAGCGGCGGCTTCGGCAGGAAGTCGCCGTCGATCACGGGGCCGAACGGGTGCAGTCCCGGCGTCTCCGACAGCACCTTCGCGCCGAGACGATTTCCGGCCCGGCCCAGTGCGCCGACCGGTGACGAGGTGAGCGCCTCCGCGGCGGTGTCGGGTTCGGCCCCGAGCAGCGTCACGTAGTCGGATGCCCACCGGGCGGCGCGGTCGGCGGTGGTGACGAGGCCGGGGGCGGAACTCTCCGAGATCGCCCGTGCGAACAGTCCTTTCGCGGCGGGGGTGGTCATCAGTGTGGTGACGGCGTTGGCGCCCGCGGATTCGCCGAAGACGGTGACGTTGTCGGGGTCGCCGCCGAATTCGGCGATGTTGCGTTGCACCCATTCGAGTGCGGCCACTTGGTCGCGGAGTCCGAGATTGGAGTCGAAAGGTCGTTCGGGGGTGGAGAATTGGGTGAAATCGAGGTATCCGAGCGAGCCGAGGCGGTAGTTGATCGACACGTACACGATGTCGCCGCGGCGGACCAGCGACTGGCCGCCGTAGAGCGCGGTGGCCGACATGCCCAGCGTGTACGCGCCGCCGTGGATGAACACCATCACCGGACGCGTCCCGGACGTGCCGGGCGTGGCCAGCACGTTGAGCGTCAGGCAGTTCTCGCTACTCGGCTGATACTTGCCCGGCCGGAGGGCGGTGAACTTCTTGTGCTGCACGGCGGCGTCGCCGAATTCCGTGGCGTCGAGTTCACCGGACCACGGCGTGACGGGCTGGGGTGCGCGCAACCGCAGCGGCCCGACCGGGGGAGCCGCGTAGGGAATTCCCCGCCACGCGACCAGGTCGCCGACGCGCCGGCCACGGACCACCCCTGCGGTCGTCCTCACCAGCGTGTCGGTCGTGAGAGTGTCAGACGCCATGCCGGAAACTATACGGAGACCGCCTGAGGGGGCATTCACCTCCGCCGACGGTCTTCCGTTCGGCTCAGCGCCGCGCCTCCAGCAGCCGCAGCCACACCTCGCTCACGGTCGGGTACGACGGGACGGCGTGCCACAGCGTGTCGAGCGGCACCTTCCCGACCAGCGCGATGGTGGCGGCATGGATGAGTTCGCCGACGTCCGTGCCCGCGAACGTCGCTCCGACCAGGGTGTCGGTGGCACGGTCGACCACGAGCTTGGCGTGACCGCTGAAATCGTCGCGGGCCAGTGACGAGCCGGCGACGGCGATGTCGACCTCGACGGTCTCGACGTCCACCCCGGCGTCGCGCGCCTCCTGCTCGGTGATCCCGACGGCCGAGACCTCGGGATCGGCGAACACCACCTGGGGAACCTGGCCGTGGTCGGCGGTCGCCCGGAATCGGGCCCCCTCCAGAGCCCTGCCCTCGGCGCGGGCGGCGATCACGTCGCCGCAGACACGGCCCTGGTACTTGCCCATGTGGGTGAGCAACGCGCGGCCGTTGGCGTCGCCGACGGCGTACAACCATTCGTCCGCCGTCGTCAGATGGTCGTCGGTGGTGAGGTATCCGTGCGAGTTCAGCAGTCGCGTGTCGAGGCCGAGCGCCGACGTCGCCGGAGTGCGCCCGGTCGCGACGACGACCTCGTCGACGACGAGCGGATCCTGTCCCGCCACGTCCAGAGTCACCGGACCGCCGTGGATGCGGCCGATCCCCGTGTCCCAGGCGTCGGCCCGCTCGACGCCGCGAAGCTCCGCGCCGAACAGGATTTGCGCACCCTTCTTCTCCAGCGAGCGGGCCACCCGCTCACCGGCGAACGGCTCGTTCTTCGGGAGCAGTGCCCGGCCGCGCACCACCATCGTCAGTTCCTCGACACCGAGGTCCAGCAGCCACGTCGCGCTCTCACATGCCACGACGCCGCCGCCGATCACGGCGACCCGGCGCGGAACTTCTCTCAGGTTGGTGGCGTCCCGCGAGATCCACGGCAACGCTGCCCGAAGGCCGGGGGTGTCGGGGACCGCGGCGGTGGTCCCGGTGGCGACCACGATGGCGTGCCGGGCGCGCAGCTCGCGGGAATCGCCGACGCTCACCGTGCGGTCCCCGGTGATGCGTGCCGATCCGCGGATGACGTCGATCCCCTGCGAGTCGGCCCACATCACCTGCGACGAGTCGTCGTGGTTGCTGGTGAACGAGTCGCGTCGCGCCAGCACGGCGTCCACGTCGAGCGGACCGGCCGACACCCCGGGCATGTTGCGCGCGGCCCCGAGGACCTCACCCGGACGCAGCAACGCCTTGCTGGGCATGCACGCCCAGTAGGAGCATTCCCCACCGACGAGTTCGTGTTCGATCAGCGCCGCGGTGCGGTCGCTGCCCGCGATGGCGTAACTCGCCGCGTTCTCACCCGCGGGACCGCCTCCGATCACGATGACATCGAACTCTTCCGCGCCGCTCCCAGAGTCAGTCATACCTGTAACGGTAAGCCGGTCGGTGCTGGATGTCAGAGGTTCCGACGGGCCTCTCGCGTTGTTACCCGCGGGTAGATAGTGTGGCGGAATGAGACGGCAGAAGATTCTGATCACCGGGGCCAGCTCGGGACTCGGCGAGGAGATGGCTCGTCGGTTCGCCGCCCAGGGACGAGACCTCGCGCTGTGCGCGCGACGCGTCGACCGGCTCGAATCCGTGCGCGACGAGTTGCAGGCGGCGCATCCCGGGATCACCGTCGCCGTCCGGGAACTCGACGTCACCGACCACGATGCGGTGGTCCGGGTCTTCGGCGAACTGCGCGACGAGCTGGGCGGACTCGACCGCGTCGTCGTCAACGCGGGACTCGGCAAAGGGGCCCGGATCGGAACGGGCCGTGCCGACGCCAATCTCGCCACCGCCCGCACCAACTTCGTCGGTGCCCTGTCTCAGTGCGAGGCGGCGCTCGGGATCTTCCGCGAACAGAACTCCGGACACCTGGTGCTCGTGTCCTCGATCAGTGCCGATCAGGGTCTGCCCGGCCCGAAGGCGGCGTACTCGGCGAGCAAGGCGGGAGTGTCGGCCCTCGGCGAGGCGCTGACCGCGGAACTGGCGAAGAGTCCGATCATGGTGACCACGCTGCTCCCCGGGTACATCGCCACCGACATGTCGGGCAGGGCCGGGGACAGTGCCAAGATGACGGCCAGCCTCGACGACGGCGTCGATGCGATGGTCGCGGCCATCGAGAAGGAGACGAACCGCGCTGCGCTGCCGGGAATCAAATGGCGAGGAATCGACCTCGCGTTGAGGTTCCTTCCTCATGCGTGGACATCCCGGTTCGTGTAGGACTGACCTATGACGACCGCCCAGGAATCCTCGTCCCTCGGCCTGCAGCGTTCGAGGCCCCGTGTCGTCATCGTCGGGGGAGGGTTCGGCGGGATCCACGCCGCCCGGCGGCTCCGCGACGTCGACGTGGACGTCACCCTGCTGGACCGGGGAACCAGCCACCTCTTCCAGCCGCTGCTCTACCAATGCGCGACGGGGTTGCTCTCCGAAGGGGAGATCAGCAGCCCGCTGCGGCACCTGCTGCGCGGCAACCGCAACGTGCACGTCGCCCTCGGGGAGGCGCACGCGGTCGATGCCGTCAGCAGGGTCCTGACCGCCAGTCGCTTCGACGGATCCACGTTCGACCTTCCCTACGACTACCTGATCGTCGCGGCGGGAATGCGTCAGGCATACCACGGGCACGACGAGTACATCCAGTGGGCGCCGGGGATGAAGACCCTCGACGACGCGCTCGCCATTCGCCGAAAGCTGATCTCCGCCTTCGAGATGGCCGAATCGCTGCCCACCGCGGAGGAGCGCAGGCCGTGGCTGACCTTCGCCGTCGCAGGCGGCGGACCCACCGGAGTCGAACTGGCGGGCCAGATCCGGGAACTCGCCGTGCACGCTCTCGCCCACGAGTTCCAGTCGATCGACCCCTGCGAGGCCCGGGTGCTGCTGTTCCACGGCGGCGACCGTGTTCTGCAGTCGTTCAACCGGAAACTGTCCGCGGCGGCGCAGAGGACCCTCGACAAGGTCGGCGTCGAAACGCATCTCGGTGTCCACGTCACCGACGTCTGCGAGACCAGCATCGAGACGACGGCCAAGAACGCGGCCCGCACCAAGAAGCGCTACGGGGCTCGCACGATCCTCTGGACCGCGGGCGTCGAGGCCGTGCCGTTCGCGGGAGCTCTCGCGAATGCGCTGGGCGTGAAGCAGATTCAGGGCGGACGCATCGCCGTCGAACCCGATCTCACCGTGCCCGGACACCCGAACGTCTGGGTGATCGGCGACCTGATGTCGCTGAACGAGCTTCCCGGCGTTGCCGAGGTCGCGATGCAGGGTGGCAGGCACGTCGGTGGATGCATCGCCCGCACGGTCGCGGGGGGAACGCCCGACCGCAAACCCTTCAAATACCGCGACCTGGGGAGCGCGGCCTACATCGCCCGCAGGCACGCGCTGCTCCAGGCCGGCCCGATCCGGATGTCCGGGTTCATGGGCTGGGTGTCGTGGGGTGTCATCCACATCGCGTTCCTCGCCGGGTACCGGAACCGGTTCGGCACCCTGCTCAACTGGGGCGTCACGCTGGCGTCGCGGACGCGCCGGGAGCGGGCGATCACCTACGGCGATCCGCAGTCGGCGCGTCAGCCCTACGCCGAACCCGCGTCCGAGTCCTGACGTCACCAGCTCCGTGCGTCGAGATCGTGGCGGGCGAGGACGTTCGCCGCTCGCTCCCGGAGCGCGGCGTGGTCCGGACTGTCCAGCGACTCGAGCGCGAGGGTGTAGCTGCCGCCGAATCGGCTGAGATAGGCGGAGAGCCGGGTGCGGCTGGTCACGACACCCGGATGCACGGCTCGGGTGGCGATGCCGGTGGCGCGGTGACCGCCGATCGAGACGAGCGCCTCGGGTAGCGGTCCGATGTTGGAACACAGCACGTCCCGTTCGCCGGGGTTGCCCGTGAGGGCATGCGCCACCCGGTCGGGGACCAGTTGCAGCATCTCCTCCGGGAACCCGGCCGGACTCGTCATCGCGGGCGCGGAGAACGCCGCGCGGCTCGCAGCCCGCACGTCCGCGACGGTGTCCTGCGGGCCGACGTCCACCTCGACCATGGCGACGGAGTTCGCGGTGCCCGACGAGGTGGCCGCGCCCCGCAGGTCCATCGGCACACTGATCGTGAGCGGCCGGGATTCGCCGTCCCGCCGCGCCAACTCGGCCACCACGGCCAGGAACTGGCTGTTCGGGGTTCCGCCTGCCCGCTCCGCGGCGGCATCCCACCGTTCGGCGTCCACGTCCAGCACCGCCGACACAGGTGAGTGGCAAAGTGTGCCGGGCGACGCTTTGCCACTCACGTGCAAGAAGCGCCGGAGTTCCGCGCGCCGGGTCCCGCTCACCACGAGGCCGGCGACCGCACGCGCGGTTCCCTCCGTCACGCGGCGGGCGAGCCGGGTGGCGTCCCAGATGTCGGCGACAGCGCCGTCCGCACCGCCCGGAGTCGACGGGGGCAGGCCCTGCAGCGCCGCGGCGATGGCTGTCGCCAGTCCGCGCGCATCCGCGAGCACGTGCGAACACACCAGCGACAGCACCGTGCCCCCGTCAGCGGGTCGTGCGCACGCCAGACGCCAGCCGGGACCCCGCTCGGGGTCGACCGACAAAGAGCCCTGCTCGTCCGCCCACGCAAGGACCGTCCCGGCCTCGATCTCCGCGTATTCGACGGGGAAGGCGCCGGTGCTCGGCTCGAACCGGGGCCGCGCGCCGGGAATTCGCGGACGCACCACGCGCCTGCCGAGCGGTCCGCGAGCGAACTCTGCGCTCAGGGAATCGAGGGTCGAGGCATTCACGTGCCCGTCGGTACGCCACAGTCCCTGCATCACGATCGGCGTTCCCCACCCCCGATGGGTGCGCAGGAACATCTCGTCGACGACGCTCAATCGGGCGCTCACCAGCGAAGTGTACGACCGGTCGTGGTGAACCGCGGACGCCGGCCTCTGGACAGCCGGCGCATACTGGAAGTGCAGCGCTGCACAGACCGCACACGGAGAACACCATGGTTAGCGTCGAGAAATGGAGGGTGTGGGGTTCGGTCGTGGAAGTCGACGTCACCGAAGGTGCCGCGCTTCCCGAGGCCGCAGCGCTGATCGCGGCCGTCATCGACGAGGCCGAATCGGTCTGCGACATCCACCGCGGCGACGCCGAGATCCACGCCGTCAACCTCTCGCAGGGCGCGCCGGTGAAGGTCAGCCGGCGGATGTCCGCACTGCTGCGTTCGGCGCTCTGGGCCGCGCGGATGACCGACGGGGTCGTGAACCCGCTCGCCACCGAATCGCCCGACGAGGACCTGATCCCCACCGTGCACCCGGAACCGAGCTTCCTCGACGTCCAGATCGACGACGACGTCGTGTTCGCGCCGTGGGGCGCCTCGTTCGACATCACCGACACCGCCAAGGCCGACACGGTGGACCGGGCGGCGGAACTGGTCGCCCGCCAACTCGAGTGCGGGGCCGCCGTGCGTATCGGCGACGTCATCGCGACGGCCGGGCACTGTCCCGCCGGCGGCTGGCAGATTCCGGTGCCCGGCGACGGCGAGGTCGAACTGGTGAACGGGACTGCGATGGCGACGGCGTTCGCGCCCCCGGCTGCCGAACCGCCCACCGCCACCGAGTGGGAGACGGTGACGGTGATCGCCGACGACGCACTCTGGGCGTACGCGGCCAGCATCGCCGCCCTCGCCCGCGGTATCGGTGCGATCCGCTGGATCGAACAGCACGAGCTGCGGGCCCGGCTGGTGGACCGGTCGGGCCGGGTCTACACCACGGAGAGCTGGTGAATCACGCCCGTCCGCGCTGACGGCGGTACCAGCGCACCAGGCTGTCCGTCGACGAATCGCTTTGCGCGGCCGGTTCATCCGCGGCGGTGAGCACCGGCTGCAGCTCCACAGCCTGCGTCTTGCCGAGCTCGACACCCCACTGGTCGAACGAGTCGATGCCCCACACGACGCCCTCGACGAACACCTGGTGCTCGTACAGTGCGATCAGCTGCCCGATCACCGACGGGGTGAGCTTGGGCGCGAGAATCGTGGTGGACGGCCGGTTGCCGGGCATGACCTTGTGCGGCACCAGATTCTCCGGCGTCCCCTCGGCCGCGATCTCCTCGGCCGTCTTGCCGAACGCCAGGACCTTCGTCTGGGCGAAGAAGTTGCTCATCAGCAGGTCGTGCATGCTGCCGGTGCCGTCCGCGGTGGGCAGGTCGTCCGTCGGTTCGCCGAAACCGATGAAATCGGAGGGGACGAGCCGGGTGCCCTGGTGCAGGAGCTGGTAGAAGGCGTGCTGCCCGTTGGTGCCGGGTTCGCCCCAGAAGATCTCGCCGGTGGACGTGGGGACGGGGGAGCCGTCGGCGCGCACCGACTTGCCGTTCGATTCCATCGTCAACTGCTGAAGATAGGCCGGGAACCGCACGAGGTCGTTGGAATACGGCAGCACGGCACGGGATTCGGCGCCGAAGAAGTTCGAGTACCAGAGTCCGATCAGGCCGAGCAGGACCGGCGCGTTCTCCTCGAGCGGCGCCGTGCGGAAGTGTTCGTCCACGGCGTGGAAGCCGGCGAGGAACTCCGTGAACCGCTCCTTGCCGATCGCCGCCATCACCGACAGCCCGATGGCGGAATCGACCGAGTACCGGCCACCCACCCAATCCCAGAATCCGAACATGTTGGCCGTGTCGATACCGAACTCCGCCACCCGATCCGCGTGCGTCGAGACGGCGACGAAATGCTTTGCGACCGCTTCGTTTCCGAGGCCGAGACCGCCGAGCAGCCAGCGTCGCGCGGCGGTGGCGTTGGTGAGCGTCTCGAGCGTCGAGAACGTCTTGGACGCCACGATGAACAGCGTGGTGGCCGGGTCGAGGCCCTGCAGGCTGCGCACCAGGTCGGCGGGGTCGACGTTGGAGATGAACCGGACGCTGATGCCGGCGTCGGCGTAGTGCCGCAGCGCGCGGTACACCATCACCGGACCCAGATCCGATCCGCCGATGCCGATGTTGACGACGGTCTTGATTCTCTCGCCCGTCGCGCCGCGCCATTCACCGGAGCGCACACGATCCGTGAAGTCGCCCATGCGGTCGAGGACGTCGTGGACGTCGGCCACGACGTCCTGCCCGTCGACGACGAGAGACGCGTCGGCGGGCAGTCTCAGCGCGGTGTGGAGGACGGCGCGGTCCTCGGAAGTGTTGATGTGCTCGCCCGCGAACATCGCGTCCCGGCGTGCCTCCAGGTCGGCGCTGCGCGCCAGTTCGAGGAGCAACCCGATGGTGTCGCGGTCGATGCGGTGCTTGCTGTAGTCGATGTACAGGTCGCCCGCCGAGACGGTGAGTTCCTGCCCGCGTGCCGGGTCCTTCTCGAAGAGTTCTCGAAGATGGACGGACTGAATTTGAGCGTGATGATCACGCAATTTCTGCCAGGCAGCGGTTCCGGTGATGTCTGAGCTCACGAGATTTGAGCTTAATGCCCGCGCGTCGAAACTTCCGTGCGAACTTCACTTCCGTGCGAACTTCGGTGCGGCGCATGATGGACGTCATGGATGCTGTCGAACTCATGCGAACCGTTCCCACAACCCTCTTCCTCGGCGGCGAGAAGTGTGACGCCGAGAACGGCGCCACGTTCACCGTTTTCGACCCGGCCACCGGTGACGCCCTGACCGAGGTTGCGGACGCCAGCCCTGCCGACGCGATGAAAGCGCTCGACGCCGCGGTGGCGGTGCAGCGGGAGTGGGCGGCGACCCCGGCACGTGAGCGGGGGGAACTGCTCCGCGCGGTGTTCGAGAAGATCACGGCCCGGGCCGACGACTTCGTGCTGCTGATGACGCTGGAGATGGGCAAGGCGCTGCCGGAGAGCGCGGCGGAGGTCAAGTACGGCGCCGAGTTCTTCCGGTGGTTCAGCGAGGAGGCCGTGCGTATCGCCGGCCGCTACACACCGGCGCCCGCGGGGAACGGACGCATCCTGGTGACCAAGCAGCCCGTCGGACCGTGTCTGGCGATCACACCGTGGAACTTCCCGCTCGCGATGGGCACGCGCAAGATCGGACCCGCACTGGCCGCCGGCTGCACGATGATCGTCAAACCCGCCTCCGAGACGCCGTTGACGATGCTCCTGCTCGCCGAGGTGATGGCCGACGCGGGGCTCCCGAAGGGCGTGCTGTCTGTGCTGCCGACGTCGAAGTCGGGGGAGGTGACCGGTCCGCTGCTCGACGACCCCCGGCTGCGGAAGCTCACGTTTACGGGCTCGACCGGGGTGGGGCGGATGCTCGTCGAGAAATCGGCGAAGGGACTGCTGCGCACGTCCATGGAACTCGGCGGGAACGCGCCCTTCGTCGTCTTCGACGACGCCGACGTGGACAAGGCGGTGGCCGGCGCCGTCCTCGCCAAGATGCGCAACGGCGGCGAGGCCTGCACCGCGGCCAATCGCTTCCACGTCGCGAACACTGTGCGGGAGGAGTTCACCGCGAAGCTCGTCGACAAGCTGTCCTCGTACACACTCGGACCCGGCACGGATCCCGACACGACGCTCGGCCCGCTGATCAACGCGGACCAACTCGAGAAGGTCGGGGAACTGGTGCAGGACGCCGTCGGTGCCGGCGCCCGGGTGCGGCTCGGCGGGGTCGCCCCGGAAGGTCCCGGTTACTTCTACCCGGCGACCGTGCTGGACGAGATCCCCGCGCAGGCGCGGATCCTGAAGGAAGAGGTGTTCGGACCGGTGGTCGCGATCGCCGGGTTCGACACCGAGGAGGAGGGGATCGCCGCGGCCAACGACACGGAGTTCGGCCTGGCGTCGTACATCTTCACCCGCGATCTGGACCGTGCACTCCGGGTGGCCGACGCTCTCGAATCGGGCATGGTCGGCATCAACCGCGGGGTCATCTCGGACACCGCTGCCCCCTTCGGCGGCGTCAAAGCGTCAGGCTTCGGGCGCGAAGGGGGCAGTGAAGGCATCGAGGAGTACCTGGAGACCAAGTACGTGGCGCTCGAGCCGTAACGACCGCCGTCGGGGGACGGGCAGGCCGTTTCGGGAAATCAGTGACCGAGGCGGCCGCGCCCGAGGCGCAGCAGCAGCATGGCGAGTGTGTGGCCTTCCTGGCCGAGCTCGTTGAACCGCTCGAGCACCTTCATCTCACGGCTGTGGACGAGGCGGGGACCGCCGGACGCCATCCGCGTGCGCCCGATGAGCTGCGAGACCTCTGCACGGCGCTTGATAGCGGCGAGAATCTCGGCGTCGAGCTTGTCGATCTCCTGGCGGAGAACCTCGATCTCGGCCTCGCTGGTGGGCACAGCGGTTTCCTTGGCGGCTGATGCGACGGTCTGAGTGCTCATTGGTTCGTCTCCCTCTTGTCAGAACTTGGATCGTTGTTTCGGCTCGAGTCGTTACCGATCCAGGCTCGTTTGACGAAAAAAGCCCCGGATCCGGTGCGGACCTCGGGGCTCGTGAGCTGTTCAGTTCACGGGCACCGGAGGCCGGTACCCGTAAAAAAATCGCCACAGGGGGCGCGACGGCGGACTGAACATGTGTACCAGTTTGCCATGGCGGTACCGCGCAGGCCAAGCGGCTGTGACGCTGTCGGTACACGCCGGTAAGTTTGATAGTTGATGAACACTATCTCCGGCACCGCTTCTCCTCTGAGCACCACGTCGCCTTCACACGCCGCCGCACCGGCGCGCGCAGGGTCGGACGTGCTCCTCCAGGGCCTCAACCCACCGCAACGGGAAGCGGTCGTGCACGCCGGGTCTCCGCTGTTGATCGTCGCGGGTGCGGGCTCGGGCAAAACGGCTGTGCTCACCCGCCGTATCGCATATCTGCTGGCCGAGCGGGGGGTGATGCCCGGTCAGATCCTGGCCATCACGTTCACCAACAAGGCTGCCGCGGAGATGCGGGAACGCGTCGCCCACCTCGTAGGCCCCAGGGCCAACAGCATGTGGGTGTCCACGTTCCACTCCAGCTGCGTGCGGATCCTGCGAGCCCAGGCGGCGCTGCTCCCCGGCCTCAACTCGAACTTCTCCATCTACGACGCGGACGATTCGCGGCGGCTCCTGACGATGATCGCCAAGGATCTGAACATCGACACCAAGCGCTATTCGGCGCGGCTGCTCGCCACCCACATCTCGAATCTCAAGAACGAGCTCGTCGACCCGGAGCAGGCGAGCGCCGACGCCGACAAGGATCCGGCGGAACTGCCGCGGCTGATCGCCAAGGTGTACGGGCACTACCAGCAGCGGTTGCGTTCGGCGAACGCGCTGGACTTCGACGACCTGATCGGCGAGACGGTCGCGATGCTGCAGGCGTTCCCCCAGGTGGCCGAGTACTACCGGCGGCGGTTCCGCCACGTGCTGGTCGACGAGTACCAGGACACGAACCACGCCCAGTACATGCTGGTGCGTGAACTGGTCGGCGGCACCGCCGACGGCGAGGACGCGGACCACCGGGTCGCCCCGGCCGAGCTGTGCGTGGTGGGTGACGCGGATCAGTCGATCTACGCGTTCCGCGGCGCCACGATCCGCAATATCGAGGAGTTCGAGCGCGACTACCCGGACGCCCGCACCATCCTGCTGGAGCAGAACTACCGCTCCACTCAGAACATTCTGTCGGCGGCCAACTCGGTGATCTCGAAGAACACCGGCCGGCGTGAGAAGCGGCTGTGGACCGATTCGGGCGAGGGTGAGCTCATCACCGGCTACGTCGCGGACAACGAGCACGACGAGGCGTCGTTCGTGGCGTCCGAGATCGACAAGCTCGTCGATTCCGGCGACGCCAAGTTCGGTGACGTCGCCGTGTTCTACCGCACCAACAACTCGTCGCGTGCCCTCGAAGAGATCTTCATCCGGCTCGGCGTTCCGTACAAGGTCGTCGGCGGAGTGCGGTTCTACGAGCGCAAGGAGGTGCGCGACATCGTCGCGTATCTCCGTGTCCTCGCGAACGAGGACGACACCGTCAGCCTGCGCCGGATCCTCAACACGCCCCGCCGCGGCATCGGCGACCGCGCCGAGGCCTGTGTGGCCGTCCACTCCGAGCAACGGGGCATCAGCTTCGCGGAGGCGCTGCGGGACGGCGGTGAGGGTCGCGTACCGCTGCTGAACACCCGTTCCCAGAAGGCCATCGCGTCGTTCCTCGAGCTCATGGACGGACTGCGGGTGATGCTCCCGCCGGAGACCACTGTGGATGACGTCGTCCCCGACCAGCTCGGCGACATCGGCGACGTCGTCGAGGCGGTCCTGGAGCGGACGGGCTACCGCGCCGAGCTCGCGGCGAGCAGTGACCCTCAGGACGGGGCGCGTCTCGACAACCTCAACGAACTCGTGAGCGTGGCGCGTGAGTTCAGCTCCGACGCGCGGAACGCGGCGGGCCTCGTGGAACCGCCGGAGGACGGCGACGTCGACGCCCGGGACGGTGAACCCGATCCCGGTTCCCTCGCCGCGTTCCTCGAACGGGTGTCCCTGGTCGCGGACTCCGATCAGCTGCCCGACAACGACGAGGGCGTCGTCACGCTGATGACCCTGCACACCGCGAAGGGGCTCGAGTTCCCCGTCGTCTTCGTCACCGGGTGGGAAGACGGTCAGTTCCCGCACATGCGGGCGCTCGGCGACCCCACGGAACTGTCGGAGGAGCGCCGGCTCGCGTACGTCGGCATCACCCGTGCCCGGCAGCGGCTGTATCTGACACGGGCCGTCATGCGGTCGGCGTGGGGCCAGCCCATCCAGAACCCGGAGTCGCGGTTCCTGCAGGAGATCCCGTCGGATCTCGTGCACTGGCGCCGTGAGGACCCGGGCACCGGTATCGGTTCCGGTGGTGCGATCGGCGGTGGCCGTGCGCGTGGATCGGGATACGGCGGTCAGGGCTTCGGCGGCGGTTCCGGTTACGGCGGCGGGTCGGCAGGCACGCCGAGCTTCGGCGCCGCCCGTTCCCGCAACAACAACCTGGTGCTCACGGTCGGCGACCGTGTCAGTCACGACAAGTACGGCCTCGGCACGGTCCTCGAGACCAAGGGCGCCGGCCCGACCGCGACGGTCACCATCGATTTCGGCAGCGCGGGCAAGGTCCGGCTGATGCTGATCGGTGGCGTCCCGATGGTCAAGCTGTAGCGACGACGAAACGACTGCGGCGCATGCAATGCATGCGCCACAGTCGTGTGTTCGGGTGGAGCCGAAGGGTTTCGGTCAGTCCATCTCGGTGCCGAGACTGATGCCGCGGGAGGCCAGCCAGGGGAGGGGATCGATCTTGTTCTCGCCGGCGAGGTGGACCTCGAAGTGCAGGTGCGGGCCGGTGGAGAAGCCGCGGTTGCCGACGGTGGCGATCTGGTCGCCCGCCATGACCTTCTGGCCGACGGTGACGGTGGAGGTGTTGATGTGGCCGTAGACGGTGATGGTGCCGTCGGCGTGCTTGAGGCGGACCCACATGCCGAACCCGGAAGCAGGACCCGAGTCGATGACCTCGCCGTCGGCGACGGCCACGATGGGGGTGCCGATGGGGGCGGCGATGTCGACGCCCGCGTGCAGCGTGCCCCAGCGGCTTCCGAAGTTGGAGGTGAAGGTTCCCACGGCGGGGAGGACGAACAGGGGGCGGCGGGCAGCGGCTTCGCGGGCGGCGCGCTCTTCGCTGAAACGCTGTCCCTTGGCGAGAAGGTTGCTGAACTGTGACAGGTCGGTCGGGTTCGCGATGTTGAGGACCTGCGGGGCGTTCGACTCGGACGCGGCGGTGTCGGCGACCGTGGAGAACTGCGCGGCCTGCGGCTCGGCGGTGGTTCCGATGGTGCTCGACTCGTCACTGGCGAGGGCGACCTCGGAGTGGTCGGAGGAGCTGGACGATCCGCTGGTGACGGCGGCCTGGCCTGCGGCGACTACGGCACCCGCTGCCACTGCGAGGACTGCGGCGCGACCTTTGAGAGCTGAGGGGGGAGTCGGGATGCGGTGGGCTCCGCGGCGGGAGTGGGAGGGTGCGCCCTCGAAGGACTCGGAACCGCTGCGGGGGGTGAAGCCGGGAATCTCGGACTCGGTGTCGACGGTCTCGAAGCCGTTGCCGGCGTCGACGCTGTCGGGGGTGGAGCGTGTGGACTGCGAATTGCGGAAGAGCATGCGTGAAATCTCAGAACTATCGGTCTCGGGATAACGCTCGACCGACCTCGAGGGGTACGTGGGCGCGACTTCGTCGTTGTGACCCCGCAACTCGTCATCGTGGTGACTCACAAAACGGCTGGCCGTGAACTGGCTGCGATGGTGCATACGCCCGTCCCCCTCCTGCTCGTGACCTGCCTGTGACTTGGACCCTGGCGACGGTAACGAAACGGTTGCGATGCGCGCAACCTGTAACGCGGAGGAACGGCTACATGTGACGGGCATCACAAACTGAGCTGGGGAAACGTCGAACCCACTTTTCGTCTCGGTTCAATCTCGCCCCTGAATGCGCGTGTCACAACGCGGGGGAGGCAGTGGGTTAGCGCTAGCGTCGGCCTGTGGCGTCATCAACTCGATCTCCGGACGGGCGTAGGGCCGAGCCCGAACGTATTCCCTCGTCCGGCGGCACCGGTCGGACGGCCGTCGAGGAGCCCGAGCCCGCCCGTGCGCGCCGGGGGTGCGTGCTCGCGGTCGTCCTGGGTCTCGTCGGGGGTGTGGGAGTGGCCTCGGCGCCCGTGCTGCACGCCGTCCGTTCGGCCGACGGGGTGGCCGCGCCGTCGGCGATCGGCGCAGCCGCGCTGTGGGCTGCGGTCTTCGCCGTCGCGGCACCCGTTCTCGCCGTCCCCGCGCTTGTCGCCCGGCGCACTGCGGTGGCGGGTGCGCTGCTGGCCGGTGCCGGTGCGGTGTCCCTCGGCGCTGCCGTGCTCGACACACAGCTGTGGACGGACGCCATCGACGCTAATCGACTCGAACTGTTCCGGCCCGAGACGGCGGCCGAGCTCGCCGCCGGGCCCGGCGCGTACGCCGCCCTCGCCGGACACCTGCTGATCGCCTTCGCCGGCCTCCTCGGCATGGTCGCGGTCCACCGGGAATCGCTGATGGACGGTTACGGCGACGCCCGCAGCTCCGAACAGGTCGGACGGGCGACGGGCGCCCGTGTCGGATTCCTGCCGTCCGCGGTCGCGGTGGTCGCCGCCGTCGTGCTCGTCGGCGCGCTGTTCGCGCCCGCCTTCGTATCCGAGGATCCGGTCATCCTCGTCCCGACGGTCGTGGAGTCGGATCTGGCTGCGTCCGCGGGCGCCGGGGTCCTGGCGGCGGCCGTTCTGATCGTGGTCGCCTCCGCACTGGCGTCCATCTCGCCGCCCGTGGCGTCCGGTGCGCTCGTCGGGGCAGGTCTGGCCGCGCTCGGCGTGGTCGGGACGCGCCTGGTGGCCGGACTCGCCGCGGGCGAACGGATCCAGCCCGGGCCCGGCGCGGTGTGGGGGACCGTCGGCGCCGGTGTCCTCGTACTCGTCGGTGTCTGCATCCCGATGGTCGACCGGGCTCGCGACACCAGGATCCTGAAGACGCTCGCCACACCCTCGTCGTCCGCGCCTGCTCAGGGCGGCCAGGCGAAGAAGGGGGCCGTCACCCCGTCCGCGAAGGGCGTCGCCAAGGCGGCGCTGCGAGCCGAGGCCGCCGCGGCCCGCGCTCGGATCGCCCGCTGGCACGTCGCCGCCGGGACCACCGGAATCGTCACCGCCGTGCTGGCCGCCGCCGGTGCCCTGCTCCCCGTCCTCGACATCCCGGCCGACGCCGTGCGCCCCGACATCTACGCCACCCGGGTCGTGCTCGTGGCCGCCCTCGTGCTCGTCGTCGGCTGCGTCTGGCTGCTGCTGTCGGAGTTCGCCTCCACCGTCCGGCCCGCGGTCGGAGTGCTGTGGGTGACGATCCCGTTCTCCGTCGCCTCGGTGTCGCAGTCCGTCGTGCTCGCCACCGACGTCCCCGGAATCGGCGCCGGAATCGGTGCCGCGCTGCTGTGGTGTGCGGCCGTCACCGCCGGCGTTACCGGCGTGCTGACGTGGTTCGCCGGTTCGGCGGAACGCGAGGAGATCGACACGTCCGAGGAGCCGTCCACCTCGATCGCGGTCCTCGCGGTCGGGGGTCTCGGGGCGGTCGCCGCGTTCGTCGGACTGGGACTGCCGCTCTTCCACGGGACCGATGCACGCGGCGACGACTACGCGCCCGCGTCGTTCGCGGAGTTCCCGTGGAACCTCGACGTGTGGGGGCGCGTCCTACTGGGCGTCGCGGTGGTCCTCGCAGTGATCGTCGCCTCACGTGCCCGCCCGGCCCGGGCGGTGGCACTCCTGCTCGGTTCGGCCGTTGTGGTGGGGGTATACCTCCTGTCGTGGCCGCTCACCGCGGCCCGGGTGACCGATCCCTCAATGGGGGCCGGTGTCGTCCCGACAACCGTGGGCATAGTGTTGATTGCGGCTGCCGCGGCCCTCACGACACGCAGCAGAAATCGGTGAGGTCCGCCCCGTCGACCGCGGTGAGGCTCGCCTCAGTACTTCTGGTGAGGCTCGCCTCAATGCGTGTTATCGCGTGATGTGGACCACATAGCAGACACGCGGCCGCAGACCGGGCCCGGCAACTGGTTAAAGTCCAAAACAGACCCGCTCCTACCCCTCGAGCGGGTGTCAACGCAGACGAGACGGTGAGCAGATGGATCTCTTCGAATACCAGGCGAAGGAACTCTTCGCCAAGCACGAGGTGCCGACTTCGGCTGGGCGTGTTACCGACACGGTCGCCGGCGCACGCGAGATTGCCGAAGAAATCGGCAAGCCCGTGATGGTCAAGGCGCAGGTCAAGGTCGGAGGCCGCGGCAAGGCCGGTGGCGTCAAGTACTCCGCCGACGCCGATGCCGCCCAGGCCAACGCCGAGGCGATCCTGGGCCTCGACATCAAGGGTCATGTCGTCAAGAAGCTGCTGGTCGCAGAGGCGAGTGACATCGCCGAGGAGTACTACATCTCCTTCCTGCTCGACCGCACCAACCGCACCTACCTGGCCATGTGCTCGGTCGAGGGTGGCGTCGAGATCGAGGTCACCGCCGAGGAGAACCCCGACGCTCTCGCGAAGATCCCCGTGGACGCCGTCAAGGGTGTCGACCTCGCGTTCGCGCGCAGCATCGCCGAGGCAGGAAAGCTGCCCGCCGAGGTGCTCGACGCAGCGGCCGTGACGATCCAGAAGCTGTGGGAGGTCTTCATCAACGAAGACGCTCTCCTCGTCGAGGTCAACCCGCTCGTCCGCACGCCGGACGACCAGATCCTCGCACTCGACGGCAAGGTCACGCTCGACGAGAACGCTGCGTTCCGTCAGCCCGGCCACGAGGCGTTCGAGGACAAGGACGCCACGGACCCGCTCGAGCTCAAGGCCAAGGAAAACGACCTCAACTACGTCAAGCTCGACGGTGAGGTCGGCATCATCGGTAACGGCGCCGGCCTGGTCATGTCGACCCTGGACGTCGTCGCGTACGCCGGTGAGAAGCACGGTGGCGTGAAGCCGGCCAACTTCCTCGACATCGGTGGCGGCGCCTCCGCAGAGGTCATGGCGAACGGCCTGGACGTCATCCTGAACGACGCGCAGGTCAAGAGCGTGTTCGTGAACGTTTTCGGTGGCATCACCGCGTGTGACGCGGTCGCCAACGGCATCGTCGGCGCCCTGAAGACGCTCGGTGACGAGGCCAACAAGCCGCTGGTCGTCCGACTGGACGGCAACAACGTCGAAGAGGGTCGTCGTATCCTCGCCGAGGCTGCCCACCCGCTGGTCACGGTCGTCGGAACCATGGACGAGGCCGCCGACAAGGCTGCCGAGCTGGCCTTCGCCGCAAAGTAAAGGGACTCAAAAAACATGGCTATCTTCCTGACCAAGGACTCCAAGGTCATCGTCCAGGGCATCACCGGCGGCGAGGGCACGAAGCACACCGCGCTGATGCTCAAGGCCGGCACCCAGGTCGTCGGCGGTGTCAACGCCCGTAAGGCCGGCACCACCGTCACCCACGACGGCGGCGTCGAGCTGCCCGTCTTCGGCACCGTCGCCGAGGCCATCGAGAAGACCGGCGCGGACGTCTCCATCGCGTTCGTTCCCCCGGCCTTCGCCAAGGACGCCATCGTCGAGGCCATCGACGCGGAGATCCCGCTGCTCGTGGTCATCACCGAGGGCATCCCGGTGCAGGACTCGGCGTACGCCTGGGCGTACAACGTCTCCAAGGGCAACAAGACCCGCATCATCGGACCCAACTGCCCCGGCATCATCACCCCCGGCGAGTCGCTGGTCGGCATCACCCCGGCCAACATCGCGGGCACCGGCCCGATCGGTCTCGTGTCCAAGTCCGGCACGCTGACCTACCAGATGATGTTCGAGCTGCGTGACTTCGGCTTCTCCACCGCCATCGGCATCGGCGGCGACCCGGTCATCGGCACCACCCACATCGACGCCATCGAGGCGTTCGAGAAGGACCCCGAGACCAAGGTCATCGTGATGATCGGTGAGATCGGTGGCGACGCCGAGGAGCGTGCCGCCGACTACATCAAGGCGAACGTCACGAAGCCGGTCGTCGGCTACGTCGCGGGCTTCACCGCTCCCGAGGGCAAGACCATGGGCCACGCAGGCGCCATCGTCTCCGGTTCCTCGGGCACCGCGCAGGCCAAGAAGGACGCCCTCGAGGCTGCCGGCGTGAAGGTCGGCAAGACGCCGTCCGAGACCGCTGCGCTCGCTCGCGAGATCCTGCAGAGCCTGACCGTCCAGGCCTAGGCGCTCCGCGCCCGTGCGCCTTTTTGGTAGCTCCCGCTACCGGAAAGGCGCACGGGCCGTTCAGGCATCGACCCACATCTCCCCGGCCGGATCGAGTGTCCCCGTCCCCGACGTGACGGCAGCGACCAGATCGGCCAACTCCGCCGAGTCCCGCGCCGCGAGGGTGAGGACCGCGGATTCCCCGTATGTCGTGTCCACCACGACGACGCCCCGCCCACGCAACTCCGACTCGACGCGTCCCGCCTCGGCGTGGCCGACGGCGAGGGTGTGCAGGTGGCGAAGTTCCCTCCGCACGAGGGGTGCGGCATCGACCGCTGTGGCCACCGCGCCGGAGTAGGCGCGCACCAGTCCGCCCGCGCCCAGCTTGATTCCCCCGAAGTACCGTGTCACGACCACCGTGACGTCGACGAGATCACGGGCCTTGAGTACCTGCAGCATCGGAATGCCCGCGGTGCCACCGGGTTCGCCGTCGTCGCTCGCGCGCTCGACCCGGTCGCTGGGGCCGTTTCCGATGATGTACGCCGAACAGTGATGTCGCGCATCGGGATACGCCCGCCGCCGATCCTGGACGAAGGCCTGCGCCGCCTCGGCGTCCTCGACGCGCCGCAGCGCGGCGATGAAACGTGAGTGCTTCACCTCCGTCTCCAGGGTGAGATCGGCGGTGTGGGGAGCGAGGGTGTACGGCACCGAACCATTGTCTCCTGCGCTGTTCCCGGCGCCGCGGGCCGCGAGTGACGGCAGTGACCGACGGGTATACGTAGGCTAGCGTCGGAAGAGCGCACGCAGACGACCACTTGTCGACTAGGAGAAGTCATGACGTTCACGCCCGGAGGACCGAGTTACGGTCCGCCCGCGCAACCGACTGCAGGGGGAGAACCGAAAGGCCTGGGCTTCTTCCTTCTGATCGGTGTCGCAGTTCTCGGTGTCCTCAACCTACTGCTCGGGTTCGCCCCGTACGCCACGTTGGCGCGAGAGTCCGTGAACTCGTTCGAAGCCAACACGGACGGGCTCGGCCTCCTGTTCCTCGGTGGTCTCCTCGCGGCAGTCTCGCTCCTTCCGAAGCAGTCCTACGCGGGCGCGGCAGCGGCGGCGTCCGTCGCGGGCTGGGTTGTCGCGTTGTTCGTCTTCCTCAACGTCGACGCGGATTCGGGTTGGGGCGCAATCCTGATCCTCGTTCTCGGATTCATCCAGTCGGCCGTGGCCGTCGCGGCCACGCTGTTCGACATCGGACTCCTGAAGCAGCCGGCGCCCAAGCCGGCCGCAGCCGCGGGCTTCGGTCAGCCCGGTCAGCCCGGTCAGCCCGGTCAGGCGCCGCAGGGTTACGGCCAGGGCGCCCCGCAGGGCTACGGGCAGGGCCCGCAGCAGTCGTACGGACAGCCGCCCCAGGGCTACGGTCAGAGCGCCCCGCAGGGCTACGGGCAGAGTCAGTCGCAGCCCGGCTACGGCCAGCAGAACCAGCCCGGCTACGGCCAGCAGGGTTACGGCCAGCAGGGTCAGCCCTCGCAGAGCCAGACCGGCTACGGTCAGGGCTACGGGCAGCCCCAGCAGCCGGGTTACGGAGCCGCGGCGGGTGCCGGGTCCGCGTCGTACGACGCCCCGACCACCGCCTACCAGCAGCCGCAGTACCAGGGGTACTCGCAGCCGTCGAGCCCGTCGCAGTCCACCGGAACGCCCAGCTCGCAGTACCCGGCCGGCACCAGTTACGGTTCCGCGCAGCACGCGGCGCCCGCGTACGGCTCGCAGTCCGAGTCGTCCCCCGTGGAGCGCACGCTCGAGTACGGCGAGCAGCCTTCCACCGAGGCGAAGTCGGCAGACTCGGCCGAGAAGTCCGAATCGGAGGGCTACAGCGCGCCGACCCAGGCGTTCGACACGCGCGCCGACAGGGACGACAAGTAGCGGCCCAACCAGCAGGTGGCCTCTGACCCAACGTGGTCGGAGGCCACTTCTGTGCGGCGCGCCTGACCGCCGCCGCGGCGTCGGAGTGCCACTCTCGAGGGGATGAGTTCTTTGGTTGATCGTGCGCAGCGCGTCGCACAGGGTGCACGACGGCGAGCCGTCGGTGATGACGAGCGGCAAGTCCCGCGACAGCGACCCGTGCCCGACGCCGACGAGATGCGGGCGCTGCTCGCGGTCGCGTTCCGGCCCGCGGGCGTCACCGTCGTCCTGTTGTCCGCACTCATCGTCGTCACGCTGGTGGCGGCGAACAGCGACCTCACCGGAACGTTCGGTGCCATCGCGGCGTCGTGGCTGGCGATTCACCAGGTGCCGTTGACGATCGACGGCACGTCACTCGGTGTCCTCCCGCTGATCCCGACAGCCGGGATGATGTGGGTCGTCGCCCGCGGATGCGCCGCTGTGGTGCACCCGGCGTCCTCGCGGCGGCACGCTCTGCAGGTGATCGGCGCTGCGGTGGCCGGACCGCTGGTCGTGACGGCCATCAGCCTCGCCGTCATCGCGGACGCGTCGGCGGTCATCCCGTTGTCCTCCCCGAACGCGCTCGCCGCGTTCGGGTGGGTGCTGTTCGTGCACCTGCTTGCATCGGCGATCGGTGTGACGGTCGCGATGCGGCCGACGCTCGGTGCGCAGGTTCCGTCGTGGGTCCGGGACGCGGTGCGGCCGGGACTGCGCGCGTTGACGGCGATTCTCGGTGCCGGCGCGGTCATGGTCACGATCTCGCTGCTGATGGAGTGGTCGACGGTCGGCTCGCTGCTCGAACGCGGCGACGGCGTCGTCGGAATGCTCGGACTGACGATCCTGTCGGTGCTGTACCTGCCGAACGTCGTGGTGGGTGCCGCGGCCGCGGTCATCGGAGGGACTGCGCAGATCGGGGACGTCTCGGTCAGCGTGTTCGGGAACGTCGGTGGTTCGCTGCCGCCGTTGCCGCTGCTCGGCGCCGTTCCCGACGGGGTGTCGGGTGGTGCCTGGCCCGCGCTGCTGGTGATTCCGTTGCTGATCGGTGTGATGCTCGGACGCGACTGCGGGCGTCGCGTCGCCGGGCAGGAAGCGCTGTTCACCGTGCTGACCGCCGCCGCGGGGGTGGGCGTGGTGACGGCGGTGCTCGGCCTCGTGTCCGGCGGCAGACTCGGCGCATTCGGAACGGTCGAGCTGCACTGGTGGGCGTTCGGACTGCTCACGTTCGCGTGGCTCGGACTCGCGGGCGCGGTGACAGCGGTGGTCGTGGCCTGGCATCGGAGCCGGGGCGCCGTGGACGAGGACGACGCCGACACCGAGGACGAGGAGCCGCATCTTCCCGGCGCGGAGGAGGTTCCGGCGATCGCCGCCCCGATCACCGAGGAACCGGTGGTCGCCGAACACGTCGCGCCGAGTCGGGTGATCGAAGCCGAACTCGTCGACGAGACCGAAGCGCCGGCAGCGCCGGTTGCACCGCAGGACACCGGCGCCGAGGCCGAGGTCGTGGTGGACGCAGAGGTCGAGGAAGACACGCCGACGGACGAACCCGAGGGGGCCGCAGACGCCGCCGAGAGCCCGGAAGCCGACCTGCCCCGAGGGCCCGCAACCCCCAGCGACTAGGCTCTTGGTCGGTCGACGATGCGACCGCCCCCATTTTTTGCCCGTCTTTCGATTCACCCGGCCTTTCGATTGTTCAGGAGTAGTGCGCTGACTTCCTCGCGTGACCACCTGAGGCCCACGACCGGTTCGCCGGCGCGGATCGTCGTACTCGCCTCCGGTGCGGGAACCCTCCTGAGGTCGCTGATCGAAGCAACACACACGGACGGGTATCCCGCCGAGATCGTCGCCGTCGGCGTCGACCGCGACTGTGATGCGACCTCCCACGCGAACGCGGCGGACATTCCCCACTTCCGGGTGAGCCTGCGCGACCACGCCGACCGTGCCGCCTGGGACGTCGCGCTGACCGAGGCCGTCGCGTCCCACCAGCCGTCGCTCGTCGTGTCGGCGGGTTTCATGAAGATCCTCGGTCCCGCCTTCCTGGAGCGCTTCGGCGGTCGCATCATCAACACGCATCCCGCGTTGCTGCCCGCATTCCCCGGCGCGCACGCGGTCCCGGATGCCCTGGCCTACGGCGTGAAGGTGTCGGGATCGACCGTCCACCTCGTGGACGCCGGTGTCGACACCGGCCCGATCCTGGCGCAGGAACCCGTGCCTGTGCTCGACGGCGACGACGAGTCGACCCTGCACGAGCGCATCAAGACTGTGGAGCGACGGTTGTTGGCGGACGTCATCGCCGCTGTCGCCACCCGTGGAGTTGTTTCCGATGGACGAAAGGCCGTGATCCCCAGTGAGTGAACGCAAGGCAGTACGCCGAGCGCTCGTCAGCGTCTACGACAAGACCGGTCTGGTCGAACTGGCTACGGGCCTGCACAAGGCAGGCGTCGAGCTGGTGTCGACAGGGTCGACTGCAGCGAAGATCGCCGACGCCGGCATCCCGGTCACCCCCGTCGAGGCGCTGACGGGCTTCCCCGAATGCCTCGAGGGCCGGGTCAAGACGCTGCACCCGCGGGTGCACGCCGGCGTCCTCGCCGACACCCGGAAGCCGGAGCACCTCGCGCAGCTCGAGGAACTCGGCATCGAGGCGTTCCAGCTGGTGGTCGTGAACCTGTACCCGTTCACGCAGACCGTCGCATCGGGTGCGACCCCCGACGAGTGCGTCGAGCAGATCGACATCGGCGGACCGTCCATGGTGCGTGCCGCCGCGAAGAACCACCCGTCGGTCGCGGTCGTGGTGGATCCCGCCCGCTACGACGACGTGCTCACCGCGGTCGCCGACGGCGGTTTCACGCTGCCCGAGCGCACCGCCCTCGCTGCGCAGGCGTTCCAGCACACCGCGTCGTACGACGTCGCGGTCGCCAGCTGGATGACGTCCACGCTGGTCGAACCGGGTGACTCCCAGTTCCCCGAGTGGGCAGGCGCCACCTGGGACCGCTCGGCTGTCCTGCGGTACGGCGAGAACCCCCACCAGGCCGCGGCCCTCTACGTGAACCCCGCCGCCCCGGCCGGTCTGGCTCAGGCGGAACAGTTGCACGGCAAGGAAATGTCGTACAACAACTACACCGACGGCGACGCCGCCTGGCGCGCGGCGTTCGACTTCAGCGAGCCGGCTGTCGCGATCATCAAGCACGCGAACCCATGTGGCATCGCGGTCGGAGCCGACATCGCCGAGGCACACCGCAAGGCGCACGCCTGCGACCCGGTCAGCGCATACGGCGGAGTCATCGCCGCGAACCGCGAGATCACCGTCGAGATGGCCGAGCAGGTTGCCGAGATCTTCACCGAGGTGATCATCGCCCCGTCCTACGCGGACGGTGCGCTCGGAGTGCTGCAACGCAAGAAGAACATCCGCGTCCTCCTCGCCGAGGCACCGACCGCGACGGGAATCGAACTGCGTCCCGTGTCCGGTGGAGCGCTCCTGCAGGAGCGCGACGTGCTCGACGCCGAGGGCGACGACCCGGCCAACTGGACGCTGGCCGTCGGCGACGCCGCCGACGAACAGACCTTGAAGGATCTCGAGTTCGCGTGGCGCGCGTGCCGATCGGTGAAGTCCAACGCGATCCTGCTCGCTTCCGACGGCGCGTCGGTCGGCGTCGGCATGGGCCAGGTCAACCGCGTCGACTCCGCGCACCTCGCGGTGCAGCGGGCCGGTGACCGGGTGGTCGGGTCGGTGGGCGCGTCGGACGCGTTCTTCCCGTTCCCCGACGGACTGCAGGTGCTCGCGAACGCCGGCGTCAAGGCGGTCGTGCAGCCGGGTGGTTCCGTCCGCGACAACGAGGTGATCGATGCGGCCAAGGAAGCCGGCGTCACCATGTACCTGACGGGCGCGCGGCACTTCGCGCACTAGCGTTCGGCAACTCTCGAACGGGCCTTGGCATCATGCCGGGGCCCGTTCTGCGTCGTCAGGCGGCTGCGGCCCCGTGTGCTCGGGCCGTGCCCTGGAGTTCGCGCGGCGAACCGGTGATGACCACGCGGGCGGCGCCGCGGCTGCGGACCTCGCTGATCAGCTCACCCAGGCCGGCCTCGTGGGCGGCATCGCAGTGCGACAGGTCGAGGGTGACGGCGTACCCGGTGAGGTCGTCCGGCAGGTCGAGATACGGGGGAGAGGTGGACAGCTGGTTGATGCGAAGTTTCATGGGGTGCTCCTGAAAGTGAAAGGTAAAAGAAAAGGCACCCGAGGGGTTTGCCCTGGGTGCCCGAGAATGACGTGGTGTGAGTCTCAACATTCTCGGGGTGCGCCGAACTTGGTGATGTGCTTGTCGGCGGAGCAGCGACGCCATGCGGGTACGGATGCGAAGAGCGCGTGAAGCTGCATCATGTCCGTACCTTTCTGCGTGTCGTTGCTGGTTGGTAGATGACCGTACAGCACCGGTTGAGGGTTTGCACTTCCATTATCCGGCCACTGCGCCGAAATGCAGGGTTGAGCAGCGGCTCTTGGCCCAGAGTTGCCGTCCCGTTCACCTCCGCGCACGGATTCGTATGAAGCACCGGCGATTGCGTCGGCGTGTGGCTGATCGGTGCGCATCTGTCGAATCCCACACTTTGGTCACAGCTTGCTTTCGATCCGGCCTCGAGCTGCCCGCACGTACGGTGCAGCTGATTCACTCGGGGCTGATGTGACTCGAGTGGCACCTGTGGAAGGAGAGTGGCGCCCGGACTGCGACGGTGCGCCCATTCCCGTTATGAACCGATTTGCGATCAAGGCCGGCCTCGGCGCCTGCGTCCTGGGTGCGTCCGTGCTCATCCCTGCTCAGGCTTCGGCAGAACCCGCGGCGACGGCGACCGGCACCGAACTGTCCGGGATGACGGTGTTCCTCGACCCCGGACATCAGGGTTCGAGCGAGGGCCACGACCTCGCGCAGCAGGTGAACGACGGCCGGGGCAACACGAAGGACTGCCAGACCAGTGGCATGACGTCGCTGGGCGGGGTGCCCGAGCACACGATCAACTGGAACGTTTCCCAGCTGGTGAAGAGCAGCCTCGAGAGTCTCGGCGCGAAGGTCGTCCTGAGCCGTCAGGACGACACCGGCTGGGGCGGATGCGTCGACGAAAGAGCGCGTGCGGCAAGCGAATCGAATGCCGACGTCGCGGTGAGCATTCACGCGGACTCGACGGCGCAGGGCGAGGACGCGAGCAAGCACGGGTTCCACATGATCATCCCGTCGCTGCCCATTCCCGACGAGAAGGCGGACGCGGCGCAGTCCGGTGGCGGCCTCGAGGCGTCGAAGATGATGCGCGACGCCTACAAGTCGGACGGATTCGTTCCCGCCAACTACGCCGGCGTGAACGACGGCCTCCAGACCCGCGCCGATGTAGCCGGGCCCGCGCTGACTCAGGTGCCGCTGGTGTTCGTCGAGATGGGCAACGGTTCCAACAAGGAAGACTCCGCCCAGCTGGAGAGCACCGACGGCCAGTTGAAGCACGCGATCACCATCACGACGGGCATCGTCACCTACCTGCTGACGGGGTCCCAGTCGGCGCCGGCCGAGGAACTCGCGGCAGCACCGGCGGCCACCACGACGACGCCCGAGGCGAGCGAGGACAGCGCGTCGTCGACCACCACCACGACGCCGAAGGCGACCACCCCGAAGGCCACCCCGCAGTCGACGGCCCCGGAGTCGGCGGAGTTCTCCGAGTTGATGGAGATGCTCGCGCCGCTGCTCGAGGTCGAGGGCCTCGACGGGCTCGAGGATCTCGTCAACGACAAGAACCTGGGGCTCGTGTCCGAACTGGCGAGCACACTGATGGCCGTGATCACCGGAGCCGGCGGGAACTGATCACAGAGCGGCGATCCACCTGCTGAACGGGTCGGTGAACTCCGCCGAGTAGGGGAGCGGTTCCACGTAATCCGGTCCGGTGGACGGACGGTCGCCGACGTCCTTGAGGACGTGATTGGCGTTCGTCATCCGCACCGGCGTCAGCGCGGTGTGCGCGAGGGCGTCGTTCAGGCCGTCGACGTCCGCGAGCTGTACCTGGATGTCCTTGGCGGAGCAGCTGGTGAGGACGGGGAACCCGGCGGGCAGCCGGCCGGCCAGTGCGCGCGGGTCGAGAGCGTCCTCCTCCGCGAGGGCCTTCGCGTTGGCATGGACCAGCCCGGCGTTCTGCAACGGTTCCGGAAGGTCGTCGGGGATCGTGCCCGACGTGCGGAGCGATTCGACGGTGTCCGCGAGCGCGAGCCGGAGTTCGTCGGCGAGTTCCACCGGCAGCTGGCCGGTGCCGACGACGGCGTCGAGCTGACCGTGGATCTGTGTGGTGAGCAGGTCGAGGAGCCGGACACTCAGCGGTTCGAGCAGTCCGACGGCGCGCACCCGCGACTCGTCTTCCGCGGTGGCGAGCGCGAGGGCGACGAGTCCGCCGTCGCTGTGACCGATGACGATCAGCTTCGACGGGTCGACCCCGGGTTGGGCGGCCAGGAAGTCGAGGCCCGCGGACGCGGCGTCGACGAAGGTGGTGAATCCGAGACCCCCGACTTCTTCCACCTCGTAGGGGCCGAGGGCGGTCTCGCCGCTGCCGATCTTGTCGTAGCGCAGGCTGGAGATGCCGTGCTGTTCGAGCACGTCGGCGAGATGGCGGAGCGTTCCGATGTCACCGGGGAGCAGGGCGCTGTCGCCGTTGCGGTCGGTGGGACCACTGCCGGCGAGCAGCAGCGCGGCGGGTGCCGACCCGTTCGCGTGGTCGGGGGTGCGCAGGCTGCCGTAGTACGTGACGGCACCGCTGTCGAACGTGATCTCGGTGTCAGGCATGGGGACTGTCTACCAGTTCACGTCGCGCGCAGTCGCCGCACCCGTTGCACCCCTCGCCACGCGAACCACAGCAGGAATGCGAGTAGCGGGATGACGAGCAGCGGAAGCAGCAGGGCGATCAGGGATGTGACGAACGAGACCACGTCTTCGATCACCGACACCACGGGATTGGCCAGTCCGCCGGTGGAGGCGGTGCTCACCGCCCGGGTCCCGGTCTGCGCGGTGCTGAACGCCAGAGCGGTGGGCGCGCCGATGACGATTCCGGCGATCGCGGCGGTCGACGGGTCCACGTCCGCGAAGGCCGCCCAGGTCGCGATGACACCCGCCGCGGGACCGGTGACGTTGCCGATCACGGACAGCGCGTTGTCGACGAACGGGATGAGATCGGCGGTCAGTTCCACCGCTGTCGCGATCGACAGCGCGACCAGCGCCCCGGTCGAACCGAGCCACCGCATCGACTCGTTCAGGGTGATCCCGAGCACCTCGAAGTGCACCGCGGCGCTGAGCATCAGCAACGGCAGGAACGTGCGCAGTCCCGACGCGGCGGCGAGGCCGAGGCCGAGCAGTCCGGGCAGAACCCACGTCTCCATGCACGGAGTGTAGAAGCTCGGCTATCACGGCAGGCGGGCATCGCGGCCGAGATCTCAGAGAAGCATCACAGAACTCACACAATCGGCGATTAGCGTCTGCATCACCAGTTGTTCCAACGGATTACGTCCGAGAACAGCCCCCGACTCCAGGAAGGTGCCGCACCATGAACGTCGTACAGCTGACCACCGGTGATGTCGTCGCCGCCATGTTCTCCCTCGACTTCGTCGACGGCGGATTCCGCCGGGAGGCCGTCGAGCGGATTCACCGGGGAGCGATCGACGAGTGGGTGTCCGCGCTCACCGGGTCGGGTCTGTTCTCGAACCGCGCGGTCGCGGACGTGGTCCGGGCATGGCGCGACGATCCGCGAGTCCTGCTCGATTCCCTTCTGGCGGAGGCTGATCCGGTGACACTCGAGCGCTACCGCTCCGCGTGGTACGAGTTGGACGCCCTGGTCTCGTATGGTGTCGCCGCGTAGGCGCACTCTCAGGGAATGCTGAAGACGTCGGCGAACGTGGCGAGCAGCGCCGGATCGCCGGTGACGGACACGCTGCCGACGGCGATGGCGTCCTCCGGGGTGATCTCGCGTGCCATCAGTGCCTTCACCGCCGGCCCGGTCTCGATCACGAGGTCGGGCTGGTCGGCTGCGCCCTCCACGACCTCGAGAGCGCCGCGGTCGATGCGGGCGGACAGCACGATCGGCCCGAGCCGCAATTCGTAGGTGAGTGTGACGTCCCGTGCGGCGTCGGGGTGGAACGTCGATCGCAGCGCCATCACCATCGAGTCGACGGTCACGGCATCGTCCGGGTCGGGTTCGCCGAGGGTGCGGGCGCCCCACCGGCCCAGCGACTTCACGGCGTCCTCCAGGGCGTTGCCGTAGTCGGTCAGTTCGTAGACCACCGCGTTCGACGGCCGGGGCAGCGCGCGGCGCGCGATCACGTCGGCGTCCTCGAGTTCCTTCAGGCGCGCCGACAGGATGTTGGACGGGATGCCCGGCAAACCCTGCTTGAGATCCGTATATCGCCGCGGTCCGACCAGGAGATCTCGGACGATGAGCAGTGCCCAGCGTTGTCCCACGATGTCCAGGGCATGCGCGAGTCCGCAGTACTGCCCGTAAGTCTGCCGTGCCATGGTTTCAACTATAGACCGAAGTTGCCTATTGACATCAATAGGTTTCTTTTTGCAACATTGATACGTGATCTGCTCCACAAGGTCGCACGGCTCGTCACCCGAAAACACTCAGCTCCACCGACGGAAAGAGAATTCGATGTCGACCATGATCTTCGTGAACCTCCCCGTGAAGGACCTCGGCAAATCGACGGCCTTCTACGAGGCGCTCGGCTACCGGAAGAACCCCCAGTTCTCGGACGAGAACGCGTCGTCGATCGTCGTCAGCGAGCAGATCCACGTCATGCTGCTGACGGAGAAGTTCTTCTCCACCTTCACCAAGAAGGCCGTCGCGGACGCCACCACGACCACCGAATCCATCATCTGCATCTCCGCGGACAGCCGGGAGGCCGTCGACGCGCTGGCCGACAAGGCGCTCGCGTCGGGCGGATCCTTCTCCAACGATCCGATGGACGAGGGATTCATGTACGGCCGCAGCTTCCAGGACCCGGACGGTCACCTCTGGGAGGTCATGTGGATGGATGTCGATGCAGCGCAGGGGCAGGAGTCGTGAGCACCGCGACCACACCCGTGATGGCGGAGTCGGGAACCGCACGCACGGTGGGCTGGGTCCTCAGCGGACTCGTCGGCGCCTTCCTCCTGTTCGACGCGGTCGGCAAGCTCCTGAAGATCGGACCGGTGGAGGACTCGGCCGCCGAACTGGGATTGCCGATGCACATCATCGTGCCGATCGGAGTGGTGCTGCTCCTCTGCACAGTGCTCTACCTGGTGCCGCGAACGGCCCCGCTGGGGGCGGTGCTGCTGACCGGCTACCTCGGTGGGGCGGTACTCACCAACTGGCGCGTCGAGAAGCCGTTGTTCAGCACGGTGCTGTTCGCGGTGTACGTCGGAATCGCAGTCTGGGCGGGGCTGTACCTGCGCGACCGCAAGGTCCGCGAACTGCTCCCGCTGCGCCGCGAGGACTGACCCGGGCGGGTCGGCGCGCGTTAACCGCGTGCCGATTCGCTCGAATCCTCGTAGCGTGGAGTGGTGACGTCATCGGAACACAGACCTTCCACCGTCGGCGAGCTCCGCGAGTCGGGCCACATTCAACGCACCGTCAAGGAAGAGATCCGCGAGAATCTGCTCGCGGCCCTACGCGACGGCCGTGATCCGTGGCCCGGCATCGTCGGTTTCGAGGAGACGGTGGAACCACAGCTCGAACGGGCTCTCATCGCCGGTCACGACGTGGTGTTGCTCGGCGAACGTGGTCAGGGCAAGACCCGCCTCCTCCGCACCCTCAATCTGCTCCTCGACGAATGGACCCCGGTGATCGCCGGTTCCGAACTCGGGGAGCATCCCTATGAGCCCATCACCCCGGCGTCCATCCGCCGGGCGCAGGAACTGGGCGACAGCCTCCCCGTCGCATGGCGGCACCGCAGCGAGCGGTATTCCGAGAAACTCGCGACCCCCGACACGTCGGTGGCGGACCTCGTCGGCGACGTGGATCCGGTCAAGGTCGCGGAGGGCCGGAGTCTCGGCGACCCGGAAACCATTCACTTCGGGCTCGTTCCCCGTGCGCACCGGGGCATCGTCGCCATCAACGAACTGCCCGACCTCGCCGAGCGAATCCAGGTGTCGCTGCTCAATGTCATGGAGGAACGCGACATCCAGGTCCGCGGGTACACGCTCCGGCTCCCGCTGGACGTCCTGATGGTGGCCAGCGCGAACCCGGAGGACTACACGAACCGCGGTCGCATCATCACCCCGCTGAAGGACCGGTTCGGCGCCGAGATCCGGACGCACTACCCGACCCGGCTCGACGACGAAGTCGCGGTCATCCTCCAGGAAGCGCACCTCACCGCGGAGGTGCCCGAGTACCTCCTCGAGATCCTGGCCCGGTTCACCCGTCTGCTCCGCGAGTCGACGTCGGTCGATCAGCGATCGGGTGTGTCCGCCCGCTTCGCGGTGGCAGGCGCCGAAACCGTCAGTGCCGCTGCGGTGCATCGCGGCGCCGTGCTCGGTGAAGCCGACCCGGTCGCGCGGCCGGTCGACCTGGAGACCGTCGTCGACGTCCTGCGGGGCAAGGTGGAATTCGAATCCGGCGAGGAAGGGCGCGAGATCGAGGTCCTCGAGCACCTGCTCCGGCGGGCGACGGCCGACACCGTCCGCACCCGGCTCGGCGGCATCGACCTGGCGGAACTCGTGGACGCGGTCGAACAGGGCGACCCGGTGGTGACCGGTGAACGGATCACGGCGAAGGCACTGCTGAACGAGCTGCCCGAACTCGAGGTCCTCGACGAGCTGGCCGAGCGTCTGGGCGCGGAGTCCGACGGCGAGCGGGCCGCGGCCGCCGAGTTCGCCCTCGAAGGCCTGTACCTGGCGCGGCGGATCTCGAAGAACCCGGACATCAACGGGCAGACGGTGTATTCGTAATGTCCCGCAAGGCGGAGCGCGGACCGCACAACGCGCGGTACGGGCCGTACGAGGGCGGTGATCCGCTGGCGCCGCCGGTGGACCTGCGTGAGGCCCTGGCCGCGATCGGCGACGACGTGTTCGCCGGCACGTCGCCGCGGCAGGCGCTGCGCGAGATGCTCCGGCGCGGCAACCGGGACATGCGCGGCCTGGACGAGCTTGCGGCCGAGGCCAATCGGCGTCGCCGTGAACTGCTGAAGCGGAACAACCTGAACGGCACACTCGAAGAGGTCCGGGAACTCCTCGACCGCGCGGTGCTCGAGGAACGCAAGACACTGGCCCGCGCCCTCGACGACGACGCCCGCTTCTCGGAGATGCGCCTCGAGGAACTGTCGTCGTCCACCGCGCAGGCCGTGCAGGAACTCGCCGACTACGACTGGCGCAGTTCGGAAGCCCGCGAGGACTACGAGAAGATCCGGGACCTCCTCGGCCGCGAAATGCTGGACCAGCGGTTCGCCGGCATGAAACAGGCCCTCGAGGGTGCCACCGAAGAAGACCGCGAACGCATCCGCGAGATGCTCGCCGACCTCAACGACCTGCTCGACAAGCATTCGCGCGGCGAGGACACGCAGGAACAGTTCGACGAGTTCATGGACAAGCACGGGGAGTACTTCCCCGAGAACCCGCAAAGCGTCGAGGAACTGCTCGATTCGCTGGCGCAGCGGGCGGCGGCGGCGCAGCGCCTGCGGAACTCGCTGTCGCAGGAGCAGCGCGACGAACTGGATGCGCTGGCGCAGCAGGCGTTCGGCGATCCGTCGCTGATCGGACAGCTGGACCGCCTCGACCAGCACCTGCAGGCCGCGCGCCCGGGCGAGGACTGGCAGGGCGCGCAGCGGTTCCGCGGGGACGACGGCATGGGCCTGGGCGAGGGCACCGGGGCGTTGCAGGACATCGCGGAACTCGAGTCGCTCGCCGAGCAACTGTCGCAGCAGTACGCGGGCGCACAACTCGACGACATCGACGCGGAGACTCTGGCCCGGCAACTGGGCGACGAGGCGGCCGCCGATGCGCAGACCCTCGCCGAACTCGAGAAGGCACTGCGAGACCAGGGCTTCCTCGACCGCGGGGCGGACGGCCAGTGGCGCCTGTCGCCCAAGGCGATGCGCCAACTCGGTCAGACGGCTCTGCGGGACGTGGCGCAGCAGCTGTCTTCGCGTGGCGGGCAACGGGAGACGCGCCGCGCCGGGTCGATGGGGGAGCCGACGGGCGCGTCCCGCGAGTGGGCGTTCGGCGACACCGAGCCGTGGGACGTCACACGCACGATCACCAACGCCGTGCTGCGGGCGGCATCCGATCCGGTCGAGCGCGGTCGCGTCCCGGTCCGATTGTCGGTGGCGGACGTGGAGGTGATGGAGACCGAGCAGCGGTCGCAGGCGGCGGTCGCGTTGCTGGTCGACACGTCGTTCTCGATGGTGATGGAGGGCCGGTGGGTGCCGATGAAACGCACCGCCCTCGCCCTGAACCACTTGGTGAGCACCCGGTTCCGCAGCGACGAACTGCAGCTCATCTCGTTCGGCAGGCACGCGCAGGTGCTGACGCCGGCGGAACTGGCCGGCCTGGACGGCGCGTGGGACCAGGGCACCAATCTGCACCACGCGCTGCTGCTGGCGGCCCGGCATCTGCGCCGGCACCCCAACGCCCAGCCGGTGGTCCTGATCGTCACCGACGGTGAGCCGACGGCCCACCTCGAGCCGGACGGCTTCGCGTACTTCGACTACCCGCCGAGCGCCCGGACCCTCGGTCTGACGGTCCGGGAACTCGACACCCTTGCCCGCCTCGGCGCTCACGTCACGTTCTTCCGGCTCGGTGAGGATCCCGGTCTCGCGCGGGTGGTGGACCGGATGGCCGAGCGGGTCGGCGGACGCGTCGTGGCACCCGGGCTGGACGGTCTCGGCGCCGCCGTCGTCAGCGACTACATGCGTCGCCGCCGCTAGGTGCGGCTCCGCCACCCGTGAGTACTTGTTAACCGCCCGCGGTTAACAAGTACTCACGGGTGCGTCAGCGCACAGCGGGCTGGTGCTGGGTGATGCAGTGAATTCCGCCGCCGCGCGCGAAGAGCGGGCGGGCGTCGACCGACACGACCGTGCGGCCGGGGTAGGCGGCCGACAGGATCGCGACCGCTTCCTCGTCCGCGGGATCGTCGAAGCTGCACGCGATGACGCCGCCGTTGACGACGAAATGGTTGATGTAGCTGTAGTCGACGAAACCCTCCTCGTCGCGCAGGACTGTCGGCGCGGGGACGGTGATGATCTCCCACGACTCACCGCGGGCGTCGGTGGTCTGCTTCAGCACGTCGATGACGGCCTTGCTGACCTCGAAGTCGGGGTGTTCGGGGTTGCGCTGGTCGTGCACCAGGACGACGCCCGGTGACGGGATGGCGGCGACGATGTCGACGTGCCCGCGTGTGCCGTACGTGTCCTGGTCCCGGGTCAGTCCGCGCGGCAGCCAGATGACCTTCGTGGCACCGATCGTCCGGGCGAGCTCGGCCTCGATGTCGGCTTTCGACAGTTCCGGGTTACGGCCGGGGTCGAGTTGCACGGTCTCGGTCACCAGCACGGTGCCGAGGCCGTCGACCTGGATGCCGCCGCCCTCGTTGACGATGGGCGAGTCGACGAGCTCGGCCCCCGACCGCTCGACCACCAGTGCGCCGATCTTCGAGTCCTTGTCCCACTGGGCCCAGTCCTGGCCGCCCCAGCCGTTGAAGATCCAGTCGACGCCGCCGAGGCGTCCGTCCTCGGACAGTACGAATGTGGGTCCGATGTCGCGCATCCAGGCGTCGTTCAGCGGCGCCGCGACGATGTCGATGTCCGCGGACAGGTACTCCTCGGCTGCCGACACCTGTCCGGGGTCGACGACGACAGTGACGGGCTCGAACCGGGACACCGCGTGCGCCACCTCGGCCCACGTGGTGCGGGCCTCGTGGTGTTCCTCGGGGGTGTCGCCCAGGGAGTAGCCCTCACTGGGGTAGGCCATCCAGGTGCGTTCGTGCAGTTCGCCTTCCGCGGGCATGCGCCAGGTCATCAGGCCCTCCCGAACGGGGAGGCGTGATCGACCGGCTCGGTGAGGACGCCGTAGGTGTCGGGGCGCCGGGTGGCCAGGAACGGGAACAGGGCCAGCCAGTCTTCGCGCTGCTGGAGGTCGAGGTCGGCGACCAGGACCGCGGATTCGTCGCGCGGGGCCTGCGCGAGGATCCGGCCGTAGGGGTCGGAGATGAACGACGAGCCGTAGAACGTGATGAGGCCTTCGCTGCCGTGGCGGTTGGGCACCACCATGAACGTGCCGTTCGCGATGCCGTTGCCGACGATCACCTGCTGCCACAGCGGCTGGGTGTCGAACTGCGGGTGGTCGGGCTCGGAGCCGATCGCGGTGGGGTACACCAGGATCTCGGCGCCGCCGAGCGAGTACGCGCGGGCGACCTCGGGGAACCACTCGTCCCAGCACGTCGGCAGTCCGAGCTTCGCCCCGCCGAGTGCCTCGGCGGTGTGGACGGGGTACGGATCGGTTGCGGGACCGCCGCGGAAGTAGGTGTCCTCGTAGTAGCCGGCGGTGACGGGGATGTGCAGCTTGCGGGTGCGGGCGAGCAGTTCACCGGAGGGGGCGACGAGGATGGCCGTGTTGAACCCGAGCCCGTCCTCGTACTGCACACCGTCCTCGGAGTCGTTCCGCTCGTACAGCGAGGCGTGGACGAGGACGCCGTGTTCGGCGGCGGCCTTGGCGGCGAACGTGAACGTGGGGCCGGTGAGGAGGTCCTCGGCGGTCCGTCCCGGGTTGTCGCCACCCGGCGTCGACGCGGGGTAGCGGCTCAGTGTGAGTTCGGGGAGGAACACCACGCGCGCCCCGAGTTTCGCTGCCGCGGCGATGCCCTCGTCGAGTTCGGCCCCCAGGTCCTGATCGTTCTCGTGCCAGCGGTGCTGGACGAGACCGACACGGAGCGGGGTGCGTCCCGTCTCGCGTGCCCTCGACAGGGACTCGGGAGGGGTGAGGGCGGTAATCGTCAACATTGTGTTTCCTCGGATGTTCGGTTCGGCGAGCGCCTAAAACGAATTGGATTCGTTAAGTATGGTGGGTGAATGCTCGGCGATCAAGGGGTGGGGCGTGACGAATTCGATTCCTTCGGTATCCACCCTGGTCGCCGGTGACACACACCGACCAGGAGGGCACCCATGCCACGGCCATCACAGCGACTGCTGTCGCCGGAGATCATCACCGAAGCTGCCATGCGCATGGTGGACCTCACCGGTGACTTCACGATGCCGGGTCTCGCCGAACGGCTGAAGGTGCGGCCCTCCTCGCTGTACAACCACGTGTCCGGGAGGGCGGAGATCATCGAACTGATGCGTGCCCGCATGATGGCGGGCATCGTGGTGGGGGACCCCGACGGCAAGTGGAGCGAGACGGTGGCCGGCCTCGCGCGCGAGTATCGGCGCAATTACGCCGAGCATCCTCGGCTGATTCCTCTGTTCACCGCGCACACAGTGCAGTCCGGTGTGGCATTCGGGCTGTACAACGCGCTGGCGCAGGCATTCTCGGACGGCGGCTTCACGCCCGAAGAGATTCTGCACGCCATCACGACGGTCGACAGCTTCGTGCTCGGGTCGGCGCTGGACCTCGCCGCACCCGAAGTGGTCTGGGCGACGGCGCCGGAGGCGAACGAGGCCATGCTGGCCGCCCTGGCCACGTCCGGGCCGAACCCCGGACGGGCGGATGCAGCATTCGAGTTCGGGCTGCGGACGCTTATCGCGGGCTTGGTGGCGCAGGCTCCGTTCGAGCCGTGAGATCGCCCTCGTCCCGCAATGCCGACGTGTCGCGGTTGAGGGTCTCGCCGCGGAAGAAGGCGGGATTGCGGACGCGCATGACCATCATCAGCACGGCGCCGAGCAGGAGGATGCCGAAGCCGAGGAAGAAGACGAGGCCGATTCCGCCGATGGACGCACCGCTCGCGTTCTCCGGGTCCATGCTCTCGTCGATCGAGATGACGAACACGGCGAACAGCATCAGCCCGCCGAGCAGCGGGAACGCGAACCGGAAGACGGCGTTGCGCACGCTCGTGAACAACCGGCCCCGGAAATACCAGACGCAGGCGAACGCGGTGATGCCGTAGTACCAGCAGATCATGATGCCCAGCGCGGCGATCGTGTCGAGCAGCGTGCGCTCCGACAGGAACGTGACGACGGTGTAGAAGACCGCGGTCACGACACCGGCGACGACGGTCGCGTAGGACGGCACCAGGAATCGCGGCGACACCTCGGCGAGCTTCTTCGGGAACGCGCCGTAGGCGCCCATGGCCAGCATCGTGCGCGCGGCGGGTAGGAACGTGGTCTGCAGGCTCGCGACCGAGGAGACGAACACGGCGAGGAACAGCAGCATGCCGCCCCAGTTGCCGAGAACCGGATCGGCGAGGGCGCCGAAGACGTTCTCGGAGTTGTCCGGGTTGCCGAGGCCGAGACCGTCCTCGCCGACGCCCGCATACATCATCGCCGCGACCGACACGAGCAGGTAGGTCAGCAGAATCGTCGCGACGCACAGCAGGCCGGCGCGACCGGGGGTCTTCTTCGGGTTCTTCGACTCCTCGCCCAGTGTCAGGCAGGTGTCCCAGCCCCAGAACGCGAAGATCGAACCCGTCAGGCCGATCACGAACGCACCGAGGGCCAGTCCCGTGAACGGGTTGAACCAGCTCAGGTCGAACGAGAGCCCGGCGGGGGCGGACCCGTTGCCGACGTGAACCAGTGCCACCACCGCGAAGGCGATGAGCAGGACCATCTGGAAGCCGACCAGCGCGAACTGCAGCTTCTCACTGGTGGTGATGCCGCGACTGGCGATCCACGTGGCGAGCGCGATGAAGAGCAGTGTGGTGCCCACATTCACGAATTTGTTGCCCGGCAGATCCGCGATGCTCGGGGCGTCGAAGAGTTTCGCGATGAACAGATAGAAGAACTGCACGGCGATCGCCGCGAGGTTCGAGAGCACGATGATCGTGGCGATCACCATGCCCCAGCCGCACATCCAGCCGACGTACGGACCGAATGCCTTGGTCGACCACGTGAACGACGCACCGCAGTCGGGTGATTCGGAGTTGAGCTCACGGTAGGCGTACGCCGTGAGGAACATGGGAATGAAGCCGGCGATGAAGATGGCGGGCATCTTCAACCCGACGGCCGCGACGATCAGCCCGATGCTGGCCGTCAGCGTGTAACCCGGTGCCACGGAGGAGATTCCGAGGATCGCTCCGGAGAAGGTCCCGACCGCACCGGTGGCCAGCCCCTTGGCGCTCACGGCGCCGTCGGCCGACGCCGACGCGCCTTCGCTGTTCGTCATGTCTGAACCTCCGGTCGGGAACGAGCGTGGATCCGGGGCGGGTGTCGCGGACGGTTTACTCACTGTTTTCGAACTCCTGCTTGGGGACGACCACCATGGGCACCGGCAGGACGCGGAGCATCTTGGCCGCGGTGGATCCCAGGAACAGTCGATGAGGTTGGGCGAGCCGGCTGGAGCCGACCATCACGAGGTCGCCGTCCTGCCAGTCGAGTGTGCGGACCGCCGATTCCACGGAGGATCCGTCGGCGATCGTGACGGACACGGGAAAGTCTTCGGGAAGAGCGGATTTCGCCACTTCGAGGGTGCTCTGCGCGTGGGCGACGGCCCGGTCGCGGATGTCGTCGGGGGTGTCCCGGTGATCGCGGAGGTCGTTCTGCGGGTCGAGTGCGACGAGGGAGACTAGGCGGAGCGGGGTCTGCATCCGCTCGCACGTCCGCACCGCCGTCCGCAGCAGCACATCCGCCCCGGTCCGGGTCCCGAGCGCGCAGGTGACCTCGCGGATTTTCTTCGCGGAGGAATGCCGATAGCCGCGGGGCGCGAGGGCCAGCGGAACGTGCGCCGAGTGCAGCAGTTCCGTCGACACGGAGCCGACGGAGTGCCGCCCCAGCAGGCCGTCTCCGGCGGCGCCGACGACGATTGCCTGCGCCCCCAGCCGGGACACCTCGTCGATGAGACCCTGCGCGAACGAATCGTGGAAGCTCAGGTGGACGTCCACGTCGATGTCGCTCGGCACCGACGACTTCGCCTCGTCCAGCCAGCGCTGGGCACGGGAGGCGAGGATGTCGTCGTAGCCGGTCTCTGCCGGAACTCTCGCCGGGACCGTCCGGTCCGGCGGGAGCACCATGCAGATGTCGAGCTGTGCGCCGAGACTGCGGGCGAGCTGCGCCCCGAGGGCAAGACCGTCCTCCCCGCTGGGGGTGGCGAGATATCCAACGACCAAACGCATGGTGACGGTTCCGATCTGTCTCGGGGCGGGTGGTTTACGCGAAGCCGACGTACTTGGTCTCGAGGTACTCCTCGATGCCTTCGGTGCCGCCTTCGCTGCCGAGGCCGGACTGCTTGACTCCACCGAACGGTGCGGCGACGTCGGAGATCACTCCCCGGTTGACGCCGACCATGCCGCTCTCGAGCTTGTCGGCGACGCGGAACGCACGGTCGACGTTCTGTGTGTAGATGTATGCGGCGAGGCCGTATTCGGTGTCGTTGGCGGCGGCGACGCCCTCGGCCTCGGTGTCGAAACCGGTGATCGCGGCGACGGGTCCGAAGATCTCCTCGCGGACGATGCGCGCGTTGGCGGGCACCTCGTCGAGGACGGTGGGCTGGAAGAAGTAGCCGGGACCGTCGACGGACTTGCCGCCGGTGCGGACCCGGGCGCCCGCGGCGACGGCGTCGTCGACGAGGGACGCCACGTTGCGGCGCTGCTTCTCGTTGACGAGGGGGCCGACGT